>NZ_SAVA01000010.1:0-129057 GCF_004022465.1 Paenirhodobacter huangdaonensis
TTCATCTTCTGGTTCAGCGAGGCGTTGTAACCCGATTCGTCGCCGAGGATGACGACCGAGAAGGAGGAGGCAAGGCCGAAGGCCGCCGCCACCGCGATCGAGCGGCGGGCAAGCTCCAGGTGCCGCCCCTTCAGCATATACCAGGCCGAGACGCCCAGCACGAAGATCGAGGCGGTGACATAGCCCGCCGAGACGGTATGGACGAATTTCGCCTGCGCCACCTCGTTGAACAGCACCTCGAAGAAGGAGGTCATTTCCATCCGCATGGTCATCGGGTTGAACGCGGCGCCCACCGGGTTCTGCATCCAGCCATTGGCGATCAGGATCCAGAGCGCGGAGAAGTTCGAGCCGATCGCGACGAGCCAGGTGACGGTCAGATGGCCGACGCGCGAGAGCTTGTCCCAGCCGAAGAACATCAGCCCGACGAAGGTCGCCTCCATGAAGAAGGCCATCAGCCCCTCGATCGCGAGCGGCGCGCCGAAGATGTCGCCGACATAATGGCTGTAATAGCTCCAGTTCATCCCGAACTGGAATTCCATGGTGATCCCCGTCGCCACGCCGAGCACGAAGTTGATGCCGAACAGCGTCGCCCAGAATTTCGTCATCTGCCGCCAGATCGGCCGCCCGGTCATCACATAGACCGTCTCCATGATCGCAACCAGGATCGACAATCCCAGCGTCAGCGGCACGAAGAGGAAGTGATACAGAGCCGTCATCGCAAACTGCAGTCGCGACAGCTCCACAATATCAAGGTCCATCGTCGTCTCCATTCCCTTGCCTGTCGCGGGAGGTGATCCCGCAAAAGATGCATACGGAAAAACATCTCCCGTGGATGCATCATATGCGGGCATTCCTTTCCCTCTCCTTGATACGGATCAAAGAGACGGATGGTCGCAGCCGGGCGGATTTCCGCGAATCCGTGGCTGCAGAGACATTATGCCTCAGGCGTGACCGGGAAATGGCAACGAGACGGAGCGAGTCGCCGCGGCGGCATCGGCGCTGCGGTGACTGACGACGAGCAGTCCCGATTCGGGCAGGGCGGCGCGCAGCCCGGCGAGCATGGCGCCGGCGGTGGCGGGGTCGAGCCCCTCGGTCGGCTCGTCGAGAAGCAGCACATCGGGGCGGCGCAGCACCGCACGGGCAAGCACCAGCCGTCGCGCCTGGCCGCCCGACAGGCCGCTGCCGCCGGGGCCAAGGCGGGTGGCCAGCCCCGCGCGCGCGCGCAGCACCCCGGCAAGTGCCACCGCCTCGAGCGCGGCCCAGGCCTCGGTCTCGGGCAGGGCGGTGCCGGGCGGGAAGGCGAGCGCCAGATTCTCGGCGACGCTGCCCGCGATCAGCGCCGAGCGTTGCGGCACCAGTGTCAGATGCGCGCGCAGATCGGCCTCGGGCCAGGCGGCGAGGGCCGCGCCCAGCAGCCGGATCTCGCCGGCCGTGGGGGCAATGAGCCCGGCGAGGGCGGCAAGCAGTGTCGACTTGCCGGCGCCCGAGGGGCCGGTGAGCAGGACCATCTCGCCACGGGCAAGGCTCAGGTCGAGCGGGCCGAAGGTGGTGCGCGCGGCGCCCGTGCGGTGATGGGCGAGGGCGGTGACCTGCAAAAGCGGCGCCGCCGGATCGGGGCGCGGCGCGGGCCCGGCGGGCAGGGCGCGGGCAGGCGTGTCGCTGAGAGCGGTGACGCGCGCGCCGGCGCCCTGCATCCGGCCGAGCTCGGCCAGACCCCGGCGCAGCAGGGCAAGCGTCTCGCCAAGCGCCAGCGCGGTGAAGAAGCCGATCGCGGCGCGGGCCGGGCTGATCGTGCCGGCGGCGGCGAGCGGAGCGCCAAGGGCGAGCGCCGCGGTGGCGGCGAGCCCGGTGGTCAGCGCGATCGTCGCGCCCCCCTGGCGCTCGCGCGCCTCGAGCCCGTCGCGGCTGCGGGCCTCGCGGCGGATGGTGGCGGCGAGTGCTGCCTCCTGCCGGGCGAGGGCGCCGGCGACGGTCAGATCGGCGCGGCTTTGGGCAAGGTCGAGCGCCTGCGCGCGCAGCGATTGCAGCGCCGCCTCGGTGGCCTCGGAGCGGGCGCGGGACTGATGCGCGGTGAAGGCCAGCGCCACGCCACCGCCGAGCACGAAGGAGAGCAGCACGCCCCAGGCGACCGCGGGGGCGACAAGGGCCCATAGCGCGACGAAGGCGCCCGCCTGCACCGCCACGGCCGAGACCGCGGGCAGCACGAGGCGCAACAGCAGCCCGTCGAGCGCGTCGACATCCGAGGTCAGCCGGTTCAGCGCCTCGGCGCCGCGCAGGCGCGACTGTGCCTCGAAGGGCAGGCGGCTGATGCCGGCGTAAAGCCCGAGCCGCAGCGCCGAAAGCGCGCGCAGCGTCGCCTCATGGGTCAGCATCCGCTCGCCATAGCGCGCCGCCGAGCGGCCAAGCGCGAGGAAGCGCACCCCGGCCGAGGGGCGGAAGAAGTCGAAACCGATGCCGACGCCGGCGATGCCGGCCGCGGCGGCGGCGGTGACGAACCAGCCCGACAGGCCCAGAAGTGCCGCGCCCATGGCAAGCACGGTGATGCCAAGGGCAAGGCCGCGCAGGAAGGCCACGGGTTCGGCCGCGAGCAACCGGCGGGCGAGGTGCAGAAGCAGTCTCATGTGCGGCCCTCCACGGTGATCGGCAAGACCCGGTCCATGGCGGCGAGAACCGCGGGGTCGTGGCTCGCCACGATCAGCGCCGCGCCGGTCGCGCGCAGGGCCAGAAGCCCCGCCAGCTCCGCCTGTGCGGTTTCGGGGTCAAGGTCGGCCGTGGGCTCGTCGGCGAGGATCAGGCTGGCCTTTGCCGCATGGGCGCGCGCGATCATCAGCCGCCGCGCCTCGCCGCCCGAGACGCCGCCGCCAAGATCGCCGAGCCGCGCCGACAGCCCGCCGGGCAGCGCCGCGACGATGCCCTGTGCCTGTGCCGCGCTGAGCGCCGCGTCGAGATCGCCCGTGCGGCCCAGCATCAGCGCCTCGCCCAGCGGCGCGTCGATGAAGCGCGGCGCCTGCGGCAGCCAGCCGATGCCGGCGCGGAGCGCGTCGGCGGTGCTGTCCGAAAGCAGCGTCTCGCCCCAGCGGATCTCGCCCGCCTCGGGCCGGATCAGCCCGGCAAGCGCGGCAAGGAGCGTCGTCTTGCCGACCCCCGAGGGGCCGGCAATGGCGAGCGCCTCGCCGGGCCGCACCGCGCCGTCGGGCGGGGCGAGCAGCGCCGCCCCCGGCCCGGGCGACAGCACCAGCCCGCACCAGGAGAAGGGGGCGGGCGGCAGCGCCGCGGCCGGCGCGCCGTTCCCGAGGATCGTGCCCGAGGCGGTGATCGCGGCCTCGGCCGCCTCGATCTCGTCGGCGACGGCAAGGGCCGAGGCACGGTCGTGCCAGGCGGCGGCCAGATCACGCAGCGGCTGGAAGAACTCGGGCGCGATCATCAGCAGGAAGATCCCGGCCTCGGGCGACAGCCCGCCCCAGCTGCCGAAATTCAGCTCGCCCAGCAGCGCGAAGCCGACATAGACCGCGACCATCGCCACGCCGAGCGCCGAGAAAAGCTCGAGCACTGTCGAGGACAGGAAGGCCACCGCCAGCACCCGCATCGTGCGCGTGCGCAGATCGTCCGAGGCGGCGGCAAGATCGGCGCCCGCGCGCGCCTCGGCGCCGAGAAGCCGCAGGTCGGCCATTGCGGCGATGCGGTCGACAAGCAGGGTGTTGAGCGTGCCGATCTCGGCCATCTGCCGCTCGGAGGCGTCGCGCGCCGCCATGCCGACGAGCGCCATGAAGACCGGGATCAGCGGTCCCGCCACCAGCAGCACCAGCGCCGCGGCCCAGCTGAAGGGCAGGGTGAGGGCCAGAAGGACAAGGGGCACGATCCGCACCCGCGCCATCGCCGGGCTGTAGCGCGCGGCCCAGGGGGCAAGCATCGCGACCTTCTCGGCGGCAAGGCTGGCCAGCTCCGCCGGGGCGGGGCTGCGGGCGCGGGCGTCCTGCCGTGCGGCGGCGCCGATCAGCCGGTGCCGGGTGCTTTCGACCAGCCGGTTCGCAGCGCGCTGTGCCAGCGCCCCGGCGCGGGCGTCAAGGAGTGCCCGGAGTGCCGCAAGCGCCAGAAACCCCGCCGCCGCAGCCAGCGGCGGCAGCCGTCCGGTGCCGCTGACCAGCCCGCCGAGCGCCAGCGCGACCAGCGCCGCCTGTGCCGCCCAGAGGAGTTCGGCAAGCGCCGAAAGCGCGCCCGCCCGGCGCAGCGCAGGCGCGGCCGGGGCGGCAAGGCGGGCAAGCGCGGCATCGGCGCGGCCGGGGGGGACGGCGGTCGGTTCGTCGGTCTGGGGCATGTCTTCGGTCGCGTTTCCTTCGGGCAGAGCTAGGGGCGCGGGGGCGGGGTCGGCAAGGCGCGGAATGAAGATTGCCGGTCGGGGAAAATCGGCGTCTTCATCGGTTTTCTTAAGATAACACGTTAACTCATTGAAATTAGGTGTGGAATTTGAGTTTGTGGACGTCGCGCGCGAAAACGTCGCACCCGGACATTCAGGCGCCTGTGGTGGCGAGATCGGCAAGCGCTTCGGCGCTCTGGCGGGCGGCGGCGCGGGCCGCGGCCTCGGCCGCCCCGACGCTCAGCGCGTGAAAGCGCAGCATGGCGCCGGTGGGCAGCTGTGCCAGCCGGCCGAGATCGGGGGTGATGACCGTCGCGATCTTCGGGAACCCGCCGGTCGTCTGCCGGTCGGCCATCAGCACGATCGGCCGGCCCGAGGGGGGCACCTGCACCGAGCCCATCAGCGTGCCGTCCGAGGTGATGTCATGGCCCCGTGCCGCGGGCAGCGCCGGGCCCTCGAGCAGCATCGCCATGCGGTCGCGCTGTGCGCTGACGGCATAGGGCGCGCCGAGGAAGCGGGCGAGGATCTCGGGCGCGAAGGCGTCGTCCTGCGGCCCGAGGACCACGCGGATCGGGCCGTGGCGCGGGCGCAGCGGGCGGGTCAGGTGGCGCGGCAGGGCGCCGGGTTCTGGCCCGAGGGGCAGCACATCGCCCGGGCGCAGCGCGCGGCCCTCGAGCCCGCCGATCGCGCTGCGCAGATGCGTCGCGCGCGCGCTCATCACCGGGGGCGTCTCGATCCCGCCCGAGACCGCGAGATAGCCCCAGACCGCGCCGCGCAGGGCGCCGACGGTCAGTTCTTCGCCCGCCCGCAGCCGGGCCGAGCTCCAGGGGGCGAGCGGGCGGCCGCCCGCCTCGGCCCGCATTTCGCCGCCGGTGACGGCAACGAGGGTGTCGCGGCTCGCCCGGAACCGCCCGCCGGTCAGGGCGAATTCGAGGAGCGCCGCCCCGGGCGCGTTGCCGACAAGGGCGTTCGCCGCGGCGAAGGCCTCGCCGTCCATCGGCCCCGAGGCCGAGACCCCGAAGCGCAGGAACCCCGGGCGGCCGCGGTCCTGCACGGTCAGCATCGGCCCGGCGGCGCGGATCTCGAGCGTGCCGGTCATGCGCGCTCCTCCGGGTCGAACAGGATCTCGCCGCGGCGGGCGCGCTCGGCCAGCGCGTCGAACTCGGCCGCGCCGATCCGGCGCAGGCGCAGCCGGTCGCCGGGGGCGAGCAGGCAGGGCCGGGCGCGGGTGGCATCGAAGAGCCGCAGCGGCGTCTGCCCGATGTAGGACCACGCGCTTGGCGCGGCGACGGAATTGACGCTTGCCTGCACGCCGCCGATGCCAAGCGCGCCCTCGGGCACCCGCTGGCGGACCTCGGCCCGGCGCGGGGTGGCGAGCGCCGCGGGCAGGCCCGAGAGATAGGCGAAGCCCGGGGCAAAGCCGATCATCGCGACGCGGTAGCCGGCGCCGAGGTGAAGCGCGATCAGCGCCTCCTCGGTCAGCCCCTTCTCGGCGGCGAGGCACGCCAGATCGAGGCAGGCGGGGCCGCCATAAAAGACCGGGATGCTGTGCCGTGGGCCCGCGATTGCGCCCGGGCGCAGCGCGGCGATGCGCCCCAGCAGATCCGCGCGCAGGGCCGCAAAGCCCGTCACGCAGGGATCGTAGGTCAGCGTCAGCGAGCGATAGGTGGGCAACGCCTCGCGCAGACCGGGAAGCGGCGTCGCCTCCAGATCGGCGGCCAGAGCGAGGGCGAGCGCGGTTGCCGCCGCCTCGATGCCCGGCGCGAATTCGACCGTCAGCGCCGCGTCGCCACAGGGCAGGAAGCGCGGCGCCCGGGGCGTCAGAACCACTGGCCGGGCTCCATCAGCCCGAGGTCCATCAGCTGCTGGCTGTGCCAGGCGAAGGGCTCCGAGTTGTACCAGCGGAAATCGGCGATGTCATAGGTCGAGCCGGGGTTGAACTTCAGCGCCTTCGCCACCCGGAACGAGGCGATTGCCGCGGTCATGTTGTGGTGCCAGGGGCAGGAATAGGTGTTGTATTCCTCGTCGTTGAAGGTGTTGTCGCGGCGCAGCTCGAGCCCCGGCCGGCTGCGGAACAGCGCGATCCGGTCGATCTTGCGCCGCGTCACCGGGACGTGCTCCTCGAACCGCCAGCGCAGCCCGCCGAAGAAGTCGAGCTGGCGCTCGCGCGGCTGGCCGGTGGCCGGATCCTTGCGCGCAAGCGCGTAATAGCCGGCCCGGTCGAGCATTGCCGTGCCGAGGTTCACCGCATTCGGGTTCTGCGCAAGGTCCGGGGCGTAGAGGTCGACGACATAGGTCAGCATCGAGCGGCGCCGTTCCTCGGTGTGGAAGGCCAGCAGCTCCTGCACGCTGCGGGTCTCGCAAAACGGGTGGAACAGGTATTCGGCGTTGTAGCAGTAATACATCCAGGTATCGGCCGGCGCGGCGGCGATCACCGGGTTCACGGTGTCGGTGAGCGCGCCGGGGCGGTGCATGTCGCGCGGGATGCGGTGGACCTTCGCGGCCAGCTCCTCGGGCAGCACCAGACGGTCGGGCGCGAAGACCAGAACCGAGCGGAACCCGGCCTTCAGGTGGTGCCGGATCGTGCTTTCGGCCTCGACCAGATCCTCGACGAGGATCAGCGCCACCGGCCCTTTGGCGAGTGCGGCCGTCCCCTCGGCCAGGAAAGCGTCAAGCGATGCGTAATTCATGCCAGTCCCCGGATTTTGCGCGAGGATCGGGCAAGGGGCAGGGGAATGCAAGACGGGGAATGGCGGCGAAACGCACGCGGGGCGGTTGCGGGGCGGGGGGATTCTGCGCTATCGGGCAGGGCTGAAACGCGGGGGATCGCCATGTCGGACGCGCCGAAGAAACTGCACATCAAGACCTACGGCTGCCAGATGAACGTCTATGACAGCGAGCGCATGGCCGAGGCCATGGGCGCGCAGGGCTATGTGCTGACCGACGATCCGGCCGAGGCGGACATGGTGCTGCTCAACACCTGCCATATCCGCGAGAAGGCGGCCGAGAAGGTCTATTCCGACCTCGGCCGGCTGCGCCCGTTCAAGGAGGCGAAGCCCGAGCTGAAGATCGGCGTCGCGGGCTGCGTCGCGCAGGCCGAGGGCGCCGAGATCATGCGCCGCATGCCCTTGGTCGATCTGGTCGTCGGCTCGCAGAACTATCACCGCCTGCCCGAGATGGTCGCTGCCACCGCCCGCGGCGAGCGCCCCGTCGACACCGAATTCCCGGTCGAGGACAAGTTCGAGAAGCTGCCCGAACGCCCCGCCACCGGCCGCCCCACCGCCTTCCTGACGGTGCAGGAGGGCTGCGACAAGTTCTGCGCCTTCTGCGTCGTGCCCTATACCCGCGGCGCCGAGGTCTCGCGCCCGGTTTCGCGCATCCTTGCCGAGGCCGGGAAGCTGGTGGCGAAGGGGGTGAAGGAGATCACGCTGCTTGGCCAGAACGTCAACGGCTATCACGGCGAGGGTGAGGGCGGGGTCTGGGGCCTTGGCCGGCTGGTGCGCGAACTGGCCCGGATCGAGGGGCTCGAGCGGATCCGCTACACCACCTCGCATCCGAACGACATGGCCGATGACCTGATCGAGGCGCATGGCGCCGAGCCGAAGCTGATGCCCTATCTGCATCTGCCGGTGCAGTCGGGGGCGGACCGGATCCTGAAGCTGATGAACCGCCATCACACCGCCGAGGCGTATCTGCGGCTGATCGAACGCATCCGCGCCGCGCGGCCAGACATCCTGCTCAGCTCCGATTTCATCGCAGGCTTCCCGGGCGAGACCGAGCAGGATCACCGCGACACGCTGGCCCTGATCGAGGAGGTGGGCTTTGGCGCGGCCTTCTCATTCAAGTACTCGCCGCGCCCGGGCACGCCGGCGGCCGAGCGCGCGGGCGTCGACCCCGAGGTCGCCGACCGGCGCCTGCATGAACTTCAGGCGCTCATCACCCGGCAGCAGCACGCGAGCCAGGCCGCGATGGTCGGGCGCGAGGTCGGCGTGCTGTTTGAGAAGCCGGGCCGGCTGCCCGGGCAATGGGTGGGCAAGTCCGATTACCTGCAGGCGGTCCACGTCAGGGGCGAGGGCAACCTGCAGGGCACTCTCGCGAAAGTGAGAATCACCGCGAGCGCCCCGAACTCCCTGGCGGGCGAACTGATCTGATCCGGCAGGGGCGGCGGCGGACATCGTTTCCGCGATTGCCTGCGGTTTGTTCCAAAGGCGGGTTTGTTGCGTGAAACTCTACAATATATGGGTTTAATTGCTTTCAAAACCGCATGGTTTTGCTATTGTGATCGGCATATTTGGTTAATGGCTCGCGGGGCGGGCCCAATTTGCGATGAGGAGGCGGAAGCGGCGATGATGACTCTCTCCAAGGCCGTGAAACCGGTTGTTGCGTCCTTCGGGGCGGCGGCGCTGGCACTGGCCATGATCTCCGGTTCCGCTTCGGCCCAGCAGACGAACGCCGGCCGCGCGGAACGCTATATCCCGACGATCTGGATCGACCCCGACGGCTGCGAGCACTGGGCGATGGATGACGGGCTCGAGGGCTACATGGATGCGCGCAAGACCCGCGACGGCCGCCCGGTATGCCACCGCGACGTCTGCGGCGTGCTGCAGACCGACACGCTCTTTGCCACCGGCAGCGCGAAGATCACCGCCTCCGGCCGCAACTATCTGGAAAACTTCTTCCGCACCGCGCAGGCGCGCAGCTTCATCATCACCGGCCACACCGACAGCCGCGCCTCGGACGAGTACAACATGCGGCTTTCGAAGAGCCGCGCCGAGGCGGTGGCGGGCGTTGCCCAGTCGACCGGCGCCTCGGTGCTTGCGGTGAACTGGTATGGCGAGCGCTGGCCGCGCGCCACCAATGCCACCGCCGCCGGCATGGCGCAGAACCGCCGCGTCGAAGTGATCTGCGTGAAGTGAGGGGACAGGACATGAAAGCGATCAAAATCCTCCTGCTCCTCGGTGCCGCGGCCGGCCTTGCCGCCTGTGACAGCGCGGAACCTTCGGACAAGGGCTGGGACCGCAACATCGGCGGCGCCAAGCACCTGAGCCAGCTCAAGGCCGGGGTCTGGATCGACCCGGAAGGCTGCGACCACTGGATCATCGACGACGGCGCCGAAGGCTACATGACCGCCCGCGTCGACGATTACGGCAAGCCGATCTGCTCGGGCGCCGGCCCCGCCTCGACCGCGGTCGGCCCGTTCAAGTCGGGTGGCGAGATCCGCGATCCGGTCCGGCCGTCGAACTTCGAGTAAGCATTCGCCTAAATTTTGGGCAAATGAGCCGCGGGATCCGCCCCGCGGCTCATTTCTTTGCAGTTCTGTGAAATTTTCACGCGCCCCTGCTGAAAAACAAACCAGCGCTTGCGTGACTCGGGGGGGAGAGGCACCATATCTTTACCAAGCCAGCCAAGGGAGACGTTATTGGGCTTCAGCGCGATCTCACCCCCGCCTCGTTCTCAGGACAGCTTCGAAGCACTCCTGGAGTTTCCGGACAACCGCCTGCTGATCGGGCTGTGCGGCGAGTTCGACCGCAATCTGGCGCAGATCGAGCACAAGCTCTCGGTGCATATCCTGCGGCGCGGCAACCAGCTTGCCGTCGTCGGCAGCCCCGAGGCGCAGATGCAGGCGACCGGCATCCTGCACCACCTCTATCAGCGCCTCGAACAGGGCAAGGCGGTCGACGCCGGCGAGGTTGATGCGGCGATCCGGATGGCCGATCTCGGCAATGCCGGGATCACCGTGGACGAACAGCTCGAGATGTTCGCCGCCGGGCAATACGAGATCCGCACCCGCAAGAAGCAGGTCGAACCGCGGACCGAGGCGCAGAAGGCCTATGTGAAGGCGCTGTTCGAGAACGAGCTTGCCTTCGGCATCGGCCCCGCGGGCACCGGCAAGACCTATCTCGCCGTCGCTGTCGGCGTCACCATGCTGATCGGCGGCCATGTCGACAAGATCATCCTCTCCCGTCCCGCCGTCGAGGCGGGCGAGCGTCTCGGCTTCCTGCCCGGCGACATGAAGGAGAAGGTCGATCCCTACATGCAGCCGCTTTACGACGCGCTGAACGACTTCCTGCCGGCAAAGCAGATGCAGAAGCTGATGGAGGAGAAGCGCATCGAGATCGCGCCCTTGGCCTTCATGCGCGGGCGCACGCTCGCCAATGCCTTCGTCGTGCTCGACGAGGCGCAGAACGCGACGACGATGCAGATGAAGATGTTCCTCACCCGTCTCGGGCAGGGCAGCCGCATGGTCATCACCGGCGACCGCAGCCAGATCGACCTGCCGCGCGGCGTGCCCTCGGGGCTGCAGGACGCCGAGCGCATTCTCGACGGTGTGCGCGGGATCTCGTTCAACTACTTCACCGCCTCGGACGTGGTGCGTCACCCCCTTGTGGCGCGGATCATTGACGCCTATGACCGCGACGATGGAGCCGCTGGTTGAGATCCTGATCGAAGAACCCCGCTGGGAGGAGGTAGACCTCCCGGCGCTGGCCGAACGCGCCGCGCGCGCCGTTCTGGCCGATCAGCAGATCTTGCCCGACGACTGGGAGATCAGCCTGCTCGGCTGTGACGACGCGCGCATCGCGGTGCTGAACGCCGAGTTCCGCGCGAAACCCACCCCCACGAATGTGCTCAGCTGGCCCGCCGAGGACCTTGCGGCCGAGGCCGAGGGCGCGTTGCCCGAGCCGCCCGAGCCCTTCCTGCCCGGCGAGCGCGACAGCCTTGGCGACATCGCCATCGCCTTCGAGACTTGCGCGCGCGAGGCGGCCGAGGGCGGCAAGACGCTGGCCGATCACGTCACCCACCTGATCGTGCACGGTGTGCTGCATCTTCTCGGTTACGATCACGTGCGTGAGGGCGATGCCACCTTGATGGAATCCACGGAAGTGCGCATTCTTGAAAAGATGGGCATTGATGACCCATATTTGGCATGATGCGGCAATTTTCGCCGCGTGATCTGGAAAGGTACGATGGAACACGCCGCTGACGGAGCTCTCTCCGCCAACGCCCCTGCGTCGGATGCCGACGCGGGCGACAGTTCCGAGCCGCACTCGCGCGGCTTACTGGGACGACTCTTCGGGGCGCTTGGCGCCTCCACCCCTGACAACGACAGCGAGGCTCCGGCCACGCCTGCGCCCGAAACCGCGGCCGCCGCCGGGCTGCCGGGCATCGGCAACCTGCGCCGGATGCGGGTCGGCGATGTCGCGATCCCCAAGGTCGAGATCGTCGCGGTGCCGGTCGGCATCACCCGCGACGAGCTGGTGGCGGTGTTCCGCGAGCAGGGCTATTCCCGCCTGCCGGTGTTCAAGGACACGCTCGACACCCCGCTTGGCCTTGTCCACCTGAAGGACCTCGCCCTCGAATACGGCTTTGGCGCCTCCTCGGGGCGGTTCTCGGTGAAGAAGCTGCTGCGGCCGCTCCTCTTCGTGCCGCCCTCGATGCCGATCGGGGTGCTGTTGCAGAAGATGCAGGTGCAGCGCATCCACATGGCGCTGGTGATCGACGAATACGGCGGTGTCGACGGGCTGGTCACGCTCGAGGATCTGATCGAGCAGGTGATCGGCGAGATCGAGGACGAGCATGACGAGGCCGAGGGCGGTTTCTGGAAGCTCGAGAAACCCGGCCAGTGGGTGGTGCTGGCGCGCGCCCCGGTGAAGGATTTCGAGGCCGAGATCGGCATGACCCTCGCCGACCCCGAGGAGGAGCAGGAGATCGACTCGATGGGCGGTCTCGTCTTCATGCAGATCGGCCGGGTGCCGGCGCGCGGCGAGGTGATCAAGGGCGAGAACGGCGTCGAATACGAGATCGTCGATGCCGATCCGCGCCGGATCAAGCGGTTGCGTGTGCGCCTGCCGGGCGTGGCGCCGGCGGAGTGACGCGGACGCGATGAGCCTGCGCTGGCCTGCCTTCCTGCGTGCCCCGTGCCGCCCGTCCTGGCGGGCGCTGGTGGTGGCCGTGCTTCTGGGCGCGGGCGTCGCGGCCGGGCAGGCGCCTTTGGGCGCGTGGTTCGTGGCGCTGCCGGCAGCCAGCGGGCTGCTGGCGCTGGCGGCACGCGCGCGCGCGGGCTGGATCGGCTTTGCCGGCGGCTTCGGCTATGCCGCCGCGGCGATGTTCTGGATCGTCGAGCCGTTTCTGGTCGAGCCCGAGGTTTATGGCTGGATGGCGCCCTTCGCGCTCGTCTTCATGGCGGCGGGGATGGGGGCGTTCTGGGCGCTTGGCGCGGGGCTGGGCGCGCGGCTCGGCCGCGGCCGGCGCGGCGCACGCGTGGCCGGCATCGCGGTCGGCCTCGTCGCCTCGGACGCGCTGCGCTCTTACGTCTTCACCGGCTTTCCCTGGGTGCTCTTCGGGCATCTGTGGATCGGCACGCCGGTCGCGCAGGCGGCGGCTTTCGTCGGCCCGATCGGGCTGAGCCTGCTGACGCTGGCGCTGGCAGCGCTGCCCTGGCTTGCCCCCGGCCCGCGCGGGCGGATCGTCGGCGCGGGGGTGGCGCTGGCGGCGCTTGCAGGGCTCTGGGCCGGTGGCACCGCGCGGCTCAATGCGCCCGAGGCGCCGCGCGATCCCCCCGTCAACCTGCGCCTCGTGCAGCCGAACGCGCCGCAGGCGCTGAAATGGCTGCCCGAATATCGGCTGAGCTTCTTCTATCGCCATCTCGACCTGACCGCCGAGGAGCCCGCACCCGGCAAGCCGCGCCCCGATCTGGTGATCTGGCCCGAGACCGCGGTGCCCTTCTTGCTCAATGACCCCGGCGCCGGGCTGAAGATGGTGGCCGAGGCCGCGGGCGGCATCCCCGTCGCGCTTGGCATCCAGCGCGAGGAGGGGCGGCGCTATTACAACAGCCTTGCGGTGATCGGGCCCGACGGCAGCGTCGGGCAGGTCTATGACAAGGTGCACCTCGTGCCCTTCGGCGAATACATGCCGCTCGGCGATCTGGCGGCCGAGTTCGGCATCGCCGCCTTCGCCGCGCAGGAAGGCAACGGCTATTCCTCGGGCCCGGGCGAGCGGCTTCTGGACCTTGGCCGGCTCGGCCGGGCCGAGCCGCTGATCTGCTATGAGGCGGTCTTCCCGCAGGACATCCGCCGGGTGCCCACGCGCCCCGACTGGCTGATGCAGGTGACGAATGATGCCTGGTTCGGCGAGCTCTCGGGCCCCTGGCAGCACCTTGCGCAGGCGCGGCTGCGGGCGATCGAGTTCGGCCTGCCGCTGGCGCGGGCCGCCAACACCGGCGTCAGCGCGATGATCGACGCGAAGGGCCGGGTGACGGACGAGCTCGGCATGGGTGTCGAGGGGGTGATCGACGCGCCCCTGCCGCCGGCGCTGCCCGAAACGCTTTACGCCCGGATCGGCGACGGGCCGGTGGTGGCGCTGCTTGCGCTGCTGGCCGTGCTGATTTTCCTTGCGGCACCGAAATGGCGCGTTGACCCCGGCGCCGGCCGGGTCTAGGCAAGCATATCGAACCGCTCCAACGGCTTCCTGACGGAGCGGGGATTCATCTAATGGAGCACTTCCCCATGGCACGACAGAATTACGTGTTCACCTCCGAATCCGTTTCGGAAGGACACCCCGACAAGGTTTGCGACCGCATCTCGGATGCGGTGCTCGATGCGCTGATCGCAGAAGAGCCCAATGCCCGCGTCGCCTGCGAGACGTTTGCCACTACCAATCAGGTCGTCGTCGGCGGCGAGGTCGGGCTGTCGGACAAGGCGAAGCTCGCCGAGTTCATGAGCCGCATCGACGGCATCGTGCGCGACTGCGTCAAGGACATCGGCTACGAGCAGGACAAGTTCCACTGGGCGACGCTGAACTTCGCCAATTACCTTCACCCGCAGTCGGCCCATATCAGCCAGGGCGTCGACAAGGACGGGGCGGGCGATCAGGGCATCATGTTCGGCTACGCGACCGACGAGACCGCCGAGCTGATGCCGGCGCCGATCCTCTATTCGCACGCGATCCTGCGCCGCCTCGCCGAGGTGCGCAAATCGGGCATCGAGCCGACGCTCGGCCCCGATGCGAAGTCGCAGCTGTCGGTGCGCTACGAGGGCGGCCGCCCGGTCGGCGTGACCTCGATCGTGCTCTCGACCCAGCATAAATACGAAAGCCAGAGCTCGGCCGACATCCGCGCGATCGTCGAGCCCTATATCCGCGAGGTGCTGCCCGAGGGCTGGATCACCGACAAGACCGAATGGTGGGTGAACCCGACGGGCACCTTCGTGATCGGCGGGCCGGACGGCGACGCGGGGCTGACGGGGCGCAAGATCATCGTCGACACCTATGGCGGCGCGGCGCCGCATGGCGGCGGTGCCTTCTCCGGCAAGGACCCGACCAAGGTCGACCGCTCGGCCGCCTATGCGGCGCGCTACCTCGCGAAGAACGTCGTTGCGGCGGGTCTGGCGAAGAAATGCCTGATCCAGGTGAGCTATGCGATCGGCGTGGCCAAGCCGCTGTCGATCTATGTCGACACCTATGGCACCGGCACCGTGCCGGATGAGGAGATCGAGCGCATCGTCGCGAAATGCATGGATCTGACGCCGCGCGGCATCCGCACCCATCTCGAGCTGAACAAGCCGATCTATGCCCGCACCGCGGCCTATGGCCATTTCGGCCGGGCGCCCGAGGCGGATGGCGGCTTCAGCTGGGAAAAGACCGACCTGACCGAGGCGCTGAAGAAGGCGCTCTGACCGGGGCCAGGGCAATCGAAAAGGCCGGGCAGGGCGCCCGGCCTTTTTCCGTTTCCGGGGTGCCCGCGATCGGGGCGCTCAGGCCTCGACGACGAATTGCGCCGCGATCACCTGCCAGCCGTCCGCCGCCAGGCCAAGCGTCGCGCACAGGATCGCGCCGATCCGGCCGGCGTCGGTGCCGTCGGCATTGACGATCCCGCTCAGCACGAAGCGCTGCATCACCACCACCGCCTCGCCGCCCGCGGGCCGGATCTTGGTCTTGCCGGTGACCAGCCGGGCCCGCGAGAAGGCGCCGGCAAGCTCGCCCGCGAACAGCTCGGCGATCTCGGCGCGGCCCTCGGCCAGGCCGCCGGTCAGGCTGAGAAAATCGGCGTCGGCGGCAAAGAGATCGGCCAGCGCGCGGGCGTCATGCGCGCCCCAGGCCTGGGCGAAGGCGCGCGGCAGGTCGTCGGGGCGGGCAAGGCTCATGCCGCATCCTCCGGCCCGGGGACGATCTTGCCGGGGTTGAGCAGACCCTGCGGGTCGAGCGCCGCCTTGATCTGTCCCATCACCTGCCAGGCCGCGGCATGCTCGGCCGCCATCAGCCCGCGCTTGCCGGCGCCGATGCCATGCTCGCCGGTGATCGTGCCGCCCATCTCGAGCGCCATATGGGCAAGGTCATGCGCCACCTCTTTCGCCTTCGCGAGCTCGCTCGCGTTGCCGCGCTCGAGCAGCAGGATGGCATGGAAGTTGCCGTCGCCGACATGGCCGAGGATCGGCCCGACAAGGCCGGCCCTGGCGATCATCTCGCGGCCGCGCTCGACCGCCTCGGGCAGGCGCGAGATCGGCACGCAGACATCGGTGATCAGCCCCATGCTGCCCGGTCGCGAGGCGAGGCAGGACAGATAGGCGCCGTGGCGCATCTTCCACAGCCGGTTGCGGTCCTCGGTGGTGGTCGCCCATTGGAAATCGGCGCCGCCCATTTCGGCCACCACCTCGCCGAAGCGGCGGCTGTCCTCGGCCACGGTGGCCTCCGAGCCGTGGAACTCGATCATCAGATTCGGCTTCTCGGGCAGGTGGGTGCCGTTGATCGCGTTGAAGATCCGCGCCACCTCCTCGTCGACGAATTCGATGCGCGCCATCGGAATGCCCATCTGGATCGTCGTCTGCACGGTCTCGACCGCCGCCTCGAGCGTGTCGAAGGCGCACACGGCGGACGAGATCGCCTCGGGCTGGCCATGCAGGCGCAGCGTGAGCTCGGTGATCAGCCCAAGCGTGCCCTCGGCGCCGAGGAAGAGCGCGGTGAGGTCATAGCCCGAGGCCGATTTCGCCGCGCCGGAGCCGGTGCGGATCACCCGCCCGTCGGCCAGCACCACCTCGAGCGCCGCCACATTGTCGCGCATCGTGCCATAGCGCACCGTGGTCGTGCCCGAGGCGCGGGTCGAGGCCATGCCGCCAAGCGTTGCATTCGCGCCCGGATCGACGGGGAAGAAGAGGCCGGTTGCGCGCAGTTCGGTGTTCAGCTCCTCGCGCGTCAGCCCGGGCTGGATCCGCACCAGCCGGTCCTCGGCGGAAAGATCGACGATGCGGTTCATCCGGGTGAAATCGACGGTGATGCCGCCTTTGAGCGGCAGTGCGTGGCCCTCGAGCGAGGTGCCCGCGCCCCAGCCGGTCACCGGCACGCCCTCGGCGGCGCAGATCTTCATCAGCGCCGCAACCTCTTCGGTGGTCTCGGGATAGACCACCGCATCGGGCGGGGTCAGCGGAAACCAGGCCTCGGAATGGCCGTGCGCCTCGCGCTCGGGCCGGGTCTGCGTGAACCGCGTGCCGAACAGCGCCTCAAGCGCCGTGATCGCCGCTGCAAGTGCCATTTTCACCTCCGCGAAATCCATGATCGGTTCCGTCTTATGACGTTGCGGCGGCCGGCGAAAGAGGCGGGAAAAAAACATGCGCGGCGAACCGCTCTTTGTCGTCGATCAAGGTTCGCCGCCGCGGCGCGCGCTAGAAGCGGGCCGAATGCCGCGGCGCAGCGTTGCGGTTGCAGAGACCCCGTCCGGTGGCCGATGATGCCGCGGACGACCAGACCGAAAGGAACGCGCGATGATTCTGGAAAACCGGATGTGGGACGAGTTGCAGCCGGGCACGAGTGCCGAGCTGCGCCGCCTGTGCACCGCCGACGACTTCTACGTCTTCGCCGCCGCCTCGGGCAATTACAACCCGCTGCACCTCGCATCCGAGGACGGCGACGGGGATGGCAAGCGCGAGGCGGTGGCGCCGGGCATGTTCGTGGCCTCGCTGATCTCGGCGGTGCTGGGCAATTTCCTGCCCGGCCCGGGCACGGTCTACAAGACCCAGACGCTGACCTTCCACGCCCGTGTGGTCGAGGGCGAGGAACTGATCTCGCGCGTCACCGTCACCGCGAAGGACGCGGACGGCACCATCCATCTGCACACCGAGGTGCGCCGGGTCGAGGATGACGCGCTCGTCGTCGAGGGCGAGGCGACGGTGGAGGCGCCGACGGTCAAGCTGCGCTTCGACGAGCTCGAGGTGCCCGGGCTGATCGTGCAGCGCCACCGCCATTTCGCAGCCCTGCTCAACGTCGCCGAGGGGCTTCCCGAACTCGACACCGCGGTCGTGTGCCCGGTCGAGGAGCACGCCCTTGACGGCGCGCTGATCTCGGCCGAGCACAAGCTGATCCGTCCGATCCTGATCGGCGACGGCGCCAAGATCGCGCGCGCGGCGGCAAGCCTTGGCAAGTCGCTCGACGGCTACGAGGTGATCGACGTGCCGACCGATGCGGCGGCGGCCAAGCTCGCCGTCGATCTGGTCAATCAGGGCCGGGCGAATGCGATCATGAAAGGGCATCTGCACACCGATGACCTGCTGCACCCGATGCTCGACAAGGCCTGCGGGCTGCGCATCGGGCGCCGCTTCACCCATGTCTTCGTGATGGACGTGCCGGGCGTTCCGCATCCGCTTCTGGTCACCGACGCGGCGATCAACATCGCGCCCGATCTCGCGACCAAGGTCGATATCGTGCAGAACGCGATCGAGCTGGCGATCTCGCTTGGCATCGAGGTGCCGAAGGTGGGCGTGCTGTCGGCGGTCGAGACGGTGAACCCGGCGATCCCCTCCTCGATCGATGCGGCGCTGCTGTCGAAGATGGCCGAGCGCGGCCAGATCAAGGGCGGTGTCGTGGACGGGCCGCTCGCCATGGACAATGCCGTCGACATCGGCGCGGCGCGGACCAAGGGGCTGCGCGGTGCGGTCGCGGGCCATGCTGAGGTGCTGGTGGTGCCGGGCATCGATGCGGGCAACATGCTGGCCAAGCAGCTTGCCTATATCAGCCATGCCGAGGGGGCGGGGCTGGTGCTCGGTGCGAAGGTGCCGGTGATCCTGAACTCGCGGTCCGACAGCGCGATGGCGCGCCTTGCCTCGGCTGCGGTCGCGGCGATCCACCACAACCGGGTGAAGGGGGCGGCGAAATGACCACGCGCGCGATCCTGACCGTCAACTCGGGTTCCTCCTCGCTCAAGCTCGGGCTTTTCACCGAGGAGCTCGAGACCCTCGCCATGTGCCACGTCGACCGCATCGGCCGGCGCGAGGCGGCGATGAAGATCCGCGACGCGGCGGGGCGCAACCTGCCGATGCCGGACCATGCGCCGACGGCCTTCCGCACCAACGGCGCCGCGCTGCGCACCGCGCTCGAGGTGTTCCAGACCGATTTCCCCGGGCTCGAGGTGATCGCCGTCGGCCACCGCGTCGTGCATGGCGGGGTGAACCATGCCGAACCGCTGCGCCTGACCGAGGCGACGATGAAGGAACTCGCCCGCCTTGCGCCCTTCGCGCCGCTGCATCAGCCGCACAACCTTGCCGGTGTGCGTGCCGCCGTCGACACCTTCCCGGGCGTGCCGAACATCGCCTGTTTCGACACCGCCTTCCACCGCGAGCACCCTTTCGTCAACGACACCTATGCACTGCCGCGGCGCTATTACGAGAAGGGCGTGCGGCGCTACGGCTTCCACGGGCTGAGCTATGACTACATCACCGGCGAGCTGGCCCGCACCGAACCCGATCTCCACGAGGGTCGGGTGGTGGTGGCGCATCTGGGCTCGGGCGCCTCGATGTGCGGCATGAAGGGCGGCCATCCGATCGACACCACGATGGGGTTCTCGGCGCTCGACGGGCTGCCGATGGGCACCCGCACCGGGCAGATCGACCCGGGCGTGCTGCTTTACCTGATGGATACCGACGGGCTCGACAGCCACGGGCTGTCCGAACTCCTTTACAAGGAGTCGGGGCTGCAGGGGCTGTCGGGCGTGTCGAATGACATGCGCACGCTCGAGTCCTCGGACGATCCGCATGCGCAGGAGGCGATCGACTATTTCTGCTTCCGCATCCGGCGTGAACTCGGCGGCATCACGGCGGCGCTTGGCGGCATCGACGGGCTCATCTTCTGCGGCGGCATCGGCGAGAATTCGGCCAATGTCCGGGCGCAGGTCTGCGAGGGGATGGAGTGGCTGGGCATCACCCTTGATGCCGAGAAGAACGTCACCCATGCGCGCGAGATCTCGACCGGCAAGACCCGGGTTCTGGTGATCCCGACGAACGAGGAAATCGTCATCGCCCGCGCCGCGGCACAGGTGCTCAAAACGCTCTGACGGCAGGGACGGACCGGAAAGGGCGGGTTTCCCCGCCCTTTTTCACAGCGGCGCGCAGGCCGCCTCGAGCCAGGCACGGGTGGGCGCGCTGACAAGCGGCGCGACGCGGGCCAGCACCTCGGCGTGATAGCCGTCGAGCCAGGCGCGCTCTTCATCGCTCAGCATCCCGGCGACGATCAGCCGGCGGTCGATCGGCACCCAGGTGAGGGTGCGGAAGCACAGCTGGTCGCGCCCGTCGCCGAGCTTCGGCGCCTCCTCGATCAAGAGCAGGTTCTCGATGCGGATGCCGAAGGCGCCCTCGCGGTAATAGCCGGGCTCGTCCGACAGGATCATGCCCGGGGCCAGCGCCACGTCCGAGATCCGCGAGATCCGCGCCGGGCCCTCATGCACGCACAGCGCCGCGCCGACGCCATGGCCGGTGCCGTGGTCGTAATCGAGCCCGGCCTGCCACAGCGGTGCGCGCGCCAGCGCGTCGAGGTCGCGCCCGGCGAGGCCGCGCGGCCAGCGCGCCCGCGCGAGCGCGATCATCCCGCGCAGCACGCGGGTGAAGGGGCCGCGCGCCTCTTCGGGCACCGGGCCGACGGCGAGGGTGCGGGTGATGTCGGTGGTGCCGTCGGGATATTGCGCCCCGGAATCGACGAGCAGCAGTTCGCCCGGGGTGACGGCGCGGTTCGTGCCCTCGGTCACCCGGTAATGCACGATCGCGCCATTGGGGCCGGCGCCGCAGATCGTGTCGAAGCTGATGTCGCGCAGCACGCCGGTTGCGCGCCGGCACTCCTCGAGCCGCGTCACCACGTCGATCTCGGTCAGCGCGCCCTGCGGCGCCTCGGCATCGACCCAGGCGAGGAATTCGGCGAGCGCCGCGGCGTCGCGCAGATGCGCGGCCTCCATCCCGGCGACCTCGGCCGGGTTCTTGCGCGCCTTCGCGGCAATGCAGGGGTCTTCGCCCGCCACCGCGGGGATGCCGGCCGCCTCGAGCAGCCGCCACACAGCGAGCGGCGCGGTGGCCGGGTCGACCTGCACCGGGCCCGACAGATCGGTCAGCGCCTCGGAAAAGGCATCGAAGGGGGCAAGCCGGACCTCGGCGCCGAGATGGGCGAGAAGCGCCGCGTCGAATTTCCCGGGGTCGGCGAACAGCGCAAGGCTCCCGGTTGCGTCGAGCAGGGCGAAGGCCTGCACCACCGGGTTGCGCGGGATGTCGGCGCCGCGGATGTTCAGCAGCCAGGCGATCGAGTCGGGCAGCGTCAGCACCGCGGTGCGCGCCCCGCCGGTGGCAAGCGCCGCACCAAGGCGGCGGCGCTTCGCGGCACTGTCCTCGCCCGCGAATTCGGCCGGGTGGATGCGGGCGGGGGCGCGCGGCGGGGCCGGGCGGTCGGTCCAGATCGCGTTGACGAGGTTGCGGCTCTCGGCCAGCGTGATGCCCGATCCGGCGAGCGCCTTCGCCAGTTCCTCGATCTCGCGGCGGGTGTGCAGCCAGGGGTCGAAGCCGACTTGCCCGCCCTGCGGCATCTGCTCGCGCAGCCAGGGGCCGGGTTTCACCTCGGGCCAGGGCACCGGGGTGAAGGCGGTCAGATCGACCTCGGCGCGGACCTGCACGCGGTAGCGGCCGTCGATGAAGACCCCGGCGCGGTCGGCCAGCGCGATGCAGAAGCCCGCCGAGCCGGTGAAGCCGGTCAGCCAGCCAAGCCGCGCGTCGCTTTCGGCAACATATTCGCCCTGAAACACGTCGGCGCGCGGCACGATGAAACCGTCAAGCCCCGCGCGCCCGATCTCGCGCCGCAGCGCGGCCAGACGCACGGGCCCGTTCGCCGGCGAGGATTTCGCGGAAAATTCCTGAAACATCAGCGTGCCGCCCGTGCGATGCCGAAGACGCGCGCGCGGGCCCGCGGATCGCTGTCGAACAGGCTTGCCAGCTGTTCGGTCATCGCGCCGGCCAGCTGCTCGACATCGGTGATCGTCACCGCGCGCTGGTAATAGCGCGTCACGTCATGGCCGATGCCGATCGCGATGAGCTCGACCGCGCGGCGCTTCTCGACCATCGCGATCACGTCGCGCAGATGCTTTTCGAGGAAGATCGCCGGGTTGACCGACAGCGTCGAGTCATCGACCGGCGCCCCGTCCGAGATCACCATCAGGATCTTGCGTGCCTCGGGGCGGGCCAGCATCCGCCGGTGTGCCCATTCGAGCGCCTCGCCGTCGATGTTCTCCTTCAGCAGGCCCTCCTTCATCATCAGGCCAAGGTTCGCGCGCACCCGCCGCCAGGGCGAATCAGCCGACTTGTAGATGATGTGGCGCAGATCATTCAGGCGGCCGGGCTGTTGCGGGCGGCCCTCGGCCAGCCATTTCTCGCGGCTCTGCCCGCCCTTCCAGGCGCGGGTGGTGAAGCCGAGGATCTCGACCTTGACCGAGCAGCGTTCGAGCGTGCGGGCGAGCACATCGGCGCAGATCGCCGCGATCGAGATCGGCCGGCCGCGCATCGAGCCCGAGTTGTCGAGCAGCAGCGTCACCACCGTGTCGCGGAACTCGGTGTCCTTCTCGATCTTGAAGCTGAGCGGCATCGTCGGGTTCGCCACCACGCGGGCGAGCCGGCCGGCGTCGAGGATGCCCTCCTCGCGGTCGAACTCCCAGCTGCGGTTCTGCTGCGCCTGCAGCCGGCGCTGCAGCTTGTTCGCAAGCCGCGAGACGGCACCCTTCAGCGGCTCGAGCTGCTGGTCGAGATAGGCGCGCAGCCGTTCGAGCTCGACCGGTTCGGCCAGATCCTCGGCACGGATCTCCTCGTCGAAGGCGGTGGTGAAGACGCGATAGTTCGGATCGGCCTGCGAGGCTGCGGGCGGCGCCGGCGGTTCGGGCGGCGCATCGGCGGGCATGTCGATTTCCTCGCCGAGTTCGTCTTCCGAGACCGAGTCGCTGCTCACCGCGCTTTGCTGCTGGTCCTGCGTCTGCTCCTGCGAGCTTTCGGCGCTGGCCTCGCTGTCGTCCTGCTCGCTCTGCTCCTGATCCTCGCTCTCGCCGTTCTCGTTCTCCTCGGCCTCTTCCTCGGGGTCGGCCTCGTCGTTCATCTCCTCGTCGGGGTCCTCGCCAAGCTGGTCGGCATAGCCGAGATCGGCGATCACCTGACGGGCAAGCTTCGCGAAGGCGGCCTGATCGGCGAGCCGGTCACTGGTCTGGGCAAGCGCGTCGCCCGCGGCCTCTTCCAAAAACGGTCGCCACAGGTCGAGCACATGCTCGGCCGCCGCGGGCAGCTTGCGCCCGGTCGCCAGCTCGCGCACCAGATAGCCCGCCGCCACCGCCAGCGGCGCCTCGGCCCGCGAGCGGATCTGCGCATAGCCCTTGCGCTCGGCCTCATGCGCGATCTTCGCGTCGATATTGGTCAGCGTGCCCGGCATCTCGCGCGCGCCAAGCGCCTCGCAGCGTGCCCCCTCCATCGCCTCGTAGAGCGCCCGCGCCATGTCGCCGGTGGGCAGGTAGCGCGCGCCAAGCGCGTCGTCGTGGTGGCGCCGGCGCAGCGCCAGCGCATCGCCGGTGCCACGCGCCAGCATGATCTCGTCGCGCGTCATCCGCCGGCTGACCTGCGGCAGGCGCATCTGATCGCCCGAGACCCCCGAAGGGTCGACGGAATAGCTCACCGTCAGCTCGGGCGCATCGGCGAGCGTCTTGGTCGCCTCGGCGAGGGCTTTCTTGAAGGGATCGGCGGGGTTGTCGATGGGCTTGCTCATGGCTCAGGTAAAGCACCCCGCCGCCCCCTCGGCAAGGGGTTTGGCATGCCGCTGCGCCCGGGCGCAGGGGCCCTTTCCCGGCTGCACCGGAAGGGTTCGATTTTGAACAGAACTCAGGCTTTGCGCCGGGCGCATCTGCGCTCATAGTAATGCCAGAAACGGGGCCGGGACGTGCCCCGTCGGACCACCGGAGACAGACATGACCCCCCCGAAGATTGCCATCATCATCGGCTCGACCCGCGCCACGCGCTTTGCCGACAAACCCGCCAACTGGTTTTTCGACTTCGCGACGAAGGAACGCCCCGACCTGAGCTTCGAGCTGGTCGACCTGCGTGATTTCAACCTGCCGCTGTTCAACGAGGCGGCCTCGAACGCCTGGATGCCCTCGGCCTCGCCCGAGGCGCAGGCCTGGCAGAAGAAGATCGCCGAATTCGACGGCTACATCTTCGTCACCGCCGAATACAACCACTCGCTGACCGGCTCGCTGAAGAACGCACTCGATCAGGCCTATGTCGAATGGGGCAAGAAGCCGATGGGCGCGGTGGGCTATGGCGGCGTCGGCGCCGCCCGCGCGATCGAGCATCTGCGCGCGATCGCGGTCGAGCTGCAGATGGTGCCGGTGCGCAATGCCGTGCATATCGGCGGCGGCGATTTCTTCGCGGTCTCGCCCTTGGGCCAGAACGGCGAGATGGCCTCGATCGAGGGCCATATCGCCGGCTCGGCGAAGGCGCTGCTCGAGGACATCGCCTGGTGGGCGAAGGCCACCAAGGCTGCCCGCGGCTGAGCCTGGTATTCCGAGACACCCCTCGCGAAACGAAACGGCGCGCCCTTGGGCGCGCCGTTTTTCATTGCTCTGGCGGCGGCTCAGCGCGCCGCGATCACCGCCGCCGATTCCGGCAGTTCCTCGTCGAACAGGCGCTGATAGAACTCGGCCACGGTCGAGCGCTCGAGCTCGTCGCACTTGTTGAGGAAGGTCAGCCGGAAGGCATAGCCGACGTTGCGGAAGATCTCGGCGTTCTGCGCCCAGGCGATCACCGTGCGCGGGCTCATCACCGTCGAGAGATCGCCGTTCATGAAGGCGGTGCGGGTCAGGTTCGCCACATGCACCATCTGCCCGATGATCTTGCGGCCCTTCTCGGTGTTGTAATGCGGCGCCTTCGACAGCACGATCGCGGTTTCCGCGTCATGGCTGAGATAGTTCAGCGTGGCGACCAGCGACCAGCGGTCCATCTGGCCCTGGTTGATCTGCTGGGTGCCGTGGTAAAGCCCGGTGGTGTCACCAAGGCCCACCGTGTTCGCCGTGGCGAAAAGACGGAAATATGGGTTCGGCGTGATCACCTCGTTCTGGTCGAGCAGCGTCAGCTTGCCGTCGGTTTCCAGCACGCGCTGGATCACGAACATCACGTCGGCCCGGCCCGCATCGTATTCGTCGAAGACGATCGCGGTCGGGTTGCGCAGCGCCCAGGGCAGGATGCCCTCGTGGAACACGGTGACCTGCTTGCCGTCGACGAGCTTGATCGCATCCTTGCCAATGAGGTCGATGCGGCTGACGTGGCTGTCGAGATTGACGCGCACGCAAGGCCAGTTCAGCCGCGCCGCGACCTGCTCGATATGGGTCGATTTGCCGGTGCCGTGATAGCCCTGGATCATCACCCGGCGGTTGTAGGCAAAGCCCGCGAGGATCGCCATCGTGGTGTCGGGGTCGAACTTGTAGGTCGGATCGAGGTCGGGCACGCGCTCGGTGCGCTCGGCAAAGCCCTTCACCTTGATGTCGCTGTCGAGGCCGAAGACCTCGCGCACGTCGATTTCTTCGGTGGGTTTGGCGTTCTGGTCGAGCATGGCGGGCGTCCTTATCCTGCAGTCGGATGGATTTGTGGACCATCGCACGGGGCCGCGCAAGGGGCGGATTGTCCCGGATACAGGCGGGCGTGCGCCCTTGCATCGCGGCGGCCCGCTTCATACCTTGCCGCAAACGATGGACGGGGTTTTCCATGAGCGGGCTTCTGGCGCTTCTCGACGACGTGGCGGGAATCGCCAAGATCGCGGCGGCAAGTGTGGATGACGTGGCCGGGCAGGCGGCGAAGGCCGGTGCCAAAGCGGCGGGTGCGGTGATCGACGATGCCGCGGTGACGCCGAAATATGTGCACGGCTTTGCCGCGGCGCGGGAACTGCCGATCGTCGGCAAGATCGCGCTCGGCTCGATCCGCAACAAGATCGTCTTCCTGCTGCCGCTGGCACTGCTTCTGTCGGCCTTCGCGCCCTGGGCGATCACGCCACTGCTGATGCTCGGCGGCGGCTATCTGTGCTTCGAGGGCGCGGAGAAGGTGCTGCACCTCTTCCGTCCCGCGGCAGCCGATGGCGCGACGGAGGAGACCGGCGACCCGGCCCATCTCGAGGCGGCGAAGGTCTCGGGGGCGGTGAAGACCGATTTCATCCTCTCGGCCGAGATCATGACCATTGCGCTGGCCGCACTGCCGGCGGGCCAGCCGGTCTGGATGGAGGCGCTGGCGCTCGCCGTCGTCGCGCTCGGCATCACCGCGGCGGTCTATGGCGGTGTGGCGCTGATCGTGAAGATGGACGACATCGGGCTCTGGCTCGCCCGCAACGCGCGGCTCGCGCCGACCCGCGCCTTCGGCCGCGGCCTTGTCCAGGTGATGCCGGGGTTCCTGTCGGGGTTGATGGCCGTGGGCACGGCAGCAATGCTCTGGGTCGGCGGCTCGATCGTGCTGCATGGCGCGGCCGAAACGCTCTGGGCCGCGCCCTACGAGGCGATCCATCACCTTGCGCTCGCGGTGGGGCATGGGGTGGGCGAAAGCCCTGCCGGCACCGTCGAATGGCTCGTCACCGCCGCCTGCGACGGGGTCTTCGGCCTTGCCTTCGGCATGGTTCTGGTGCCGCTGGTGACGAAGGTCATCGATCCGGTGATCGTGCGGCTGACCGGCAAGGGCGGCGCGCACTGAGGCCGGGCGGGGGGCGCTGCCCCCTCGGCCCTTCGGGCCTCACCCCCGGGATATTTCAGGCAATTGGAAGCGAGAGCCTGCGCCCATCTTCCAATTGCGTCAAATATCCCGGGGGTGAATTTTGCCGTCAGGCAAAAGAGGGGGCAGCGCCCCCTGCGGCCTCAGTCCCTGTCACGCGGCTTGAAGATCTTCGCGCGGCCGACACGTTCGACCGTCTCGCGCCCGGCCTCGGTGCCGAAATGCGGCTTGTGCTTCAGGTCGGGCAGGCGGGCGCGGATCTCGGCGGTCAGCTCCTCGGGCAGCAGGCCGAGCGTCGCCTCGCTCACCATCAGGCTCTCGACCGGGATGCCCTCGGCATAGATGATCTCGTGCCGGTCGAAGACCAGCGCGTAATAGTCGACATAGCCGCCCTCGCGCCGCCAGACATGCTCGCCATCGACGAGGTGCTTGGCCTGCACGAGGATTTCCGAGGTATCGCCGATCCGCCGCTCGCCGCGCCGGTAGAGGAAGATCCGGTGATGTGGCGAGACGATCAGGTCGCCCTCGTTGCCAAGCGTGCCGGCCGAGATCACCACGGGGGCGAGCGAACCGAGCGCGCGCAGCGTGGCGCGGGCGACAAGGCGCACCGGCTGCGGCCCGGAATCGCGGGTCAGCACCCGGTCGCCGGCCTGCAATGCCTCGATCGGCCGCTGCGCGCCGCCGGCCATGGTGATCATCGTGCCGGTGGTGAAGGCGACGCAGACGAGGTCGCTCAGCCGCGCCGAGCCGGGGTCGTCATGCGCCTCGAGCAGCGTGTAATCGGTGCGCGCCGCGATCGGCGACAGCGGCAGGGCATAAAGCGCGCCGCTCGCTTCGTTGCGCAGCAGCAAGATGTCGACGGTGTCGCCCTCGGGCGTCATCATCACATGGCGCGCGACGATGGTGATCGCATCGCCCGGGCGGTCGACCTCGGAGCCCGGGGCGATGCGCTGACAGCCCGCGCCGTTCTCCGCCTCGAGCAGCAGCCTGAGCGGCGTGGCGCCGCGCTCGAGCTGATAGACATCGCCCGCGATGCTGTGCGCCGGCACGTCGATCGCGTCGCCCTGGTTCGCCCCCGAGGTCACCCAGATCAGGTCCGCGTCGAAGACGTGGACGGTCTGGGGCGGCAGGGCCTGGGCTGCGGTCATGGTTTGCTCCCTGTTCCGGGGCAGGCGCCCCGGCAAGGCCTGAGAAGACCTGTGCGACGGTAAAGCAACTGCAATGGCTTGCGTCAAGGGCGCGTGGCGCATTGCCTTTCCCCCCGTCTCCGGTGTTTCCTGCGCCGACCACGAACGGAAGACGGAGGGGACAATGGATCTGGGGATCAGGGGCAAGCGCGCGATCGTCTGCGCAGGCTCGAAGGGGCTCGGGCGCGGCTGCGCCGAGGCGCTCGCGGCGGCCGGGGTGGAGATCGTGCTGAACGCCCGCGGCGCCGAGGCGCTGACGGCGACGGCGAATGCGCTCGAGGCGCGCTATGGCGTGACCGTGGTGCCGGTCGCGGCCGACATCACCACGGCCGAGGGCCGGAGCGCGGTGCTGGCGGCCGCGGGCGCGGTCGACATTCTGGTGAACAATGCCGGCGGTCCGCCGCCCGGGCTCTGGAGCGAGTGGTCGCGCGAGGATTTCCTGCGCGCGATCGACGCCAACATGCTCAGCCCGATCGCGATGATGCAGGCCTGCCTGCCCGGGATGATGGAGCGCGGCTGGGGCCGGGTCGTCAACATCACCTCGGCCGCGGTGCGCGCACCGATCGCGCAGCTCGGGCTGTCGAATTCGGCGCGGGCGGGGCTGACCGGATTCGTCGCCGGCACCTCGCGCCAGGTTGCCCATGCCGGCGTCACGATCAACAACCTGCTGCCCGGCATTCATGCCACTGACCGGATGATCGCGCTCGACAGCCGCGCCGCGGCCGAGCAGGGGATCACCCTCGAGGCGGCGGCGGCGCGGCGCGCGGCGGCGATCCCGGCAGGCCGCTTCGGCACCCCGGCCGAGTTCGGCGCCACCTGCGCCTTCCTGTGCTCGGTGCATGCGGGCTTCATCGTCGGGCAGAACATCCTGGCCGATGGCGGCGCGGCGAACCTGACGCTGTGAGCTTGCACGGGCGGGGCGGGGATGCTAGGGCAAATCCCGAGTTTTTCACTCGGGAGACGCAATGACCCAGACCCCCGTTCCGCCCCGGCTGCAGGTCGAGGGCCTGATGCGCAGCTTCGGCGGGCGTCAGGTGCTCGACGACGTCAGCTTCTCGATCCCGGCGGGGCAGGTGACCTGCCTGCTCGGCCCCTCGGGCTGCGGCAAGTCGACGACGCTGCGGATCATCGCCGGCGTCGACATGCAGGACCGCGGCCGGATCCTCGTCGACGGCGCGCTGGTGTGCGACACCGTCTTCCGGGTGCCGCCCGAGCGCCGCGCGATCGGGCTGATGTTCCAGGACTTCGCGCTTTTCCCGCATCTGAGCGTGGCCGAGAACGTGGCCTTCGGCCTTGCGGGCTCGAGGGCCGAGAAACGCGCGCGGGTCAGCGAACTGCTCGGGCGCGTGCATCTGGCGCGTCACATCGACAGCATGCCGCATGCGCTCTCGGGCGGCGAGCAGCAGCGCGTGGCGCTGGCCCGGGCGCTCGCGCCGCGGCCGCGGATCCTGCTGATGGACGAACCCTTCTCGGGCCTCGACGAGCGGCTGCGCGACGACATCCGCGACGAGACCCTTGCGCTTCTGAAGGAAGAGGGCACGGCGGTGCTGCTGGTCACGCATGAGCCGCACGAGGCGATGCGGATGGCCGACGAGATCTTGCTGATGCGCGAAGGCCGGATCGTGCAGCGCGGCGCGCCCTACAATCTTTACAACGCACCGGTCGACCGCAAGGCGGCCGCCTTCTTCTCGGATATCAACGTGCTCAGCGGGCGCGTGCAGGGGGCGCTGACGCCGACGCCGTTCGGCGATTTCCTGACCCCGGGGCTGGCCGATGGCACCGCCGTCGACATCGTGATCCGGCCGCAGCACCTGAAGATCGACTTCGACCGCGCCGGCCGCGGCCCCAATCCCACCGCGCAGGACGGCACCCCCGCCCGCGGCGTGGTCGAGCGCGCCCGCTTCATGGGCCGCGAGAGCCTTGTCGAGTTCCGCATGGAGTTCGACGGCTCGGTGCTGCGCGCCACGGTGCCGAATGTGTTCCTGCCGAAGCCCGGCACGCCGATGTGGCTGATGATCCGCCGCGACCGCTGCTTCGTCTTTCCGTCCGTCTGAGGCGGAGAGGGCACAAGGGGGGGCGCTGCCCCCCGTCCTGCGGACTCCCCCCGGGATATTTGCGGCAATTGGAAGCAGCCGGGCGCCGGTCTTCCAATCGCGCCAAATATCCCGGGGGTGAATTTTGCCGTCAGGCAAAAGCGGGGGCAGCGCCCCCGGCTTGCGTCATTGCAGATAGGGCATCGGGTCGACGGAATCGTAGCCCTTGCGGACCTCGAAATGCACGAAGGCCGGTTCGCCCGCGCGGAGCTTCGCGATCGCCTGGCCGCGCTTCACCGTGTCGCCCTTCTTCACCGCGATGCCGTCGATATTGGCATAGACCGTCAGCAGCCCGTTCGCATGGCGCAGCACCAGGATCGGCACCTGTTCGGTGTCCTTGGTGATGGCCGCGACGGTGCCGGCCTCGGCGGCCCTGATCGGCGTGCCGGCAGTGGCCTTGATGTCGACGCCGTCGTTCTTGCCCTTCACATAGGGGCGGATGATCGAGCCCGCCACCGGCATCTCAAGCTGCGAGGTCGCCGAGGCCGCGGTGCGGGTGGCGCCGAGGTTCGGCACGCCCGAGGTGTCGACCGGGGTCGAGGCCTTGACCGGGCTCTCGGCGGGCAGCGGCTTCGAGGCCGAGGGCGGCTCGGGCGTGGGCGAGGCGGCGCCGGGCGGCGTCACCGCCGCCGCGCCTGCGGTCTGCGTGCCGGTGGCGGCGACCGGGATCAGCAGGTACTGCCCCTCGCGCACGCTCAGATCCGCCGGCAGGCCGTTCCATTCGGCGAGCGCCTTGGCCGAGACATTGTAATAGCGCGCGATCGAATAGGCGGTCTCGCCGCGGGCGACCTTGTGGCGCACCGGCTCGGCCGAGGCGGGCTGCATTCCGGTCGCGGGTTTTGCCGGGGTCGGGGCGGCGCTTGCCGGTGCGGGTTTCGCGGTGGCCGCGGCGGTGCTGCCGTTTGCCGCGGCGCGGTCGATCGCCGAGGAGGCGAGCGAGGTGATGTCGATGCGCTCGGCACCGGCGCCGGTGGCCGTGGCGGCGGGGGCTGCGGCGGTGGTCGCCGCGGTGGCGACCGGTTCGGCCACGCGGCGCGGCAGCGCCAGCACTTCGCCCCGGTTCAGCGGCGTGTTCGACGAGATCGCGTTGTGGCGGGCGAGCTCCTCCGCATTCACGCCGACGCGGGTCGCGACGGTGGCGACGGTATCGCCGCGGCGCGCCACGGCGACCTGGAAGTTCGGATAGGAGATCACGCCGCGGCTGTCGGGCTCGGGGCGGGCGGCGGTGGCGCTGCGTGCGGCCGTGCTCGTGTCGAAGCCCAGTTTGCCGAAGCCGCGCAGGTCGGCGTCCATGTCGGAGCAGGCGGCAAGCGCCGCCAGCGCGCAGCCTGCCAGCAGCAGGCGCGGCGCCGCACGGCGCGGCAGGGAAAGGGTCTGGCGCAGGGGGGCGGTCATCGGCTCGGTCCTCGTCATCTTGGTGGCCCCTGTCGCCGGGGCCTTGGTCCTCAGTCGCTTGCCATGCCCTCGACAAGCGGCACGAAACGCACGGGGCGCAATTCCTCGTAATCGAAACCGGTCTCGAGGCGGCGCACGCGGATCAGGCTTTGAACCGTGTCCGACTGGCCGACCGGAAGCACCATGATACCGCCGATCTTCAGCTGGGACAACAGGGGGCCTGGCGGGTCCTCGGCCGCGGCGGTCACGAGGATGCGGTCGAAGGGCGCCTGGTCGGGCAGGCCGCGGGTGCCGTCGCCGGCGATCGCGACGATGTTCGGGATCGCCAGCGCCGCGAAGATCTCGGAGGCCTCGCGCACCAGCCGGCGGTAGCGGTCGACGGTGTAGACGCGGCGCGCAAGCGTGCTCAGCACCGCCGCCTGATAGCCCGAACCGGTGCCGATCTCGAGCACGGTATCACGCGGCCCGACGCCAAGCGCCTGGGTCATCAGCCCGACCACCGAGGGCTGCGAGATCGTCTGGCCGCAGGCAATGGGCAGCGGCATGTCCTCATAGGCGCGCTCGGCGAAGAGGCCGCGCACGAAAGGGCCGCGGTCGACCCGTTCCATCGCCGACAGCACCCGTGCATCCGTCACGCCCTTGGAGCGCAGCGCGAAGAGGAAGCGCATCTTGCGCTCGGCGATCGGTTCGATGCCGTCCTCCTCGGGCGTGTCGGTCATGCGAGGCGGTCCTCCAGCTCGGCCAGCACGTCATGCGCGGTCAGATCGCAGCGCATCGGCGTGACCGAGATCCAGCCCTCGAGGTTGACCGCCGCATCGGTGCCGGGCGCGGTCGCGGTGTGCTGCGGGCCGCCCTTGACCCAGAGGAACCGCCGCCCGGTCGGCGAATGATGCGGCTCGACCGAGAAGAAGCTGTCGGTGCGATAGCCCTGCGGCGCCACCTTCCAGCCCTTCACCGCGGCGGCTGGCATCGGCGGGAAGTTGATGCTGTAGAAGACGCGATAGGGGCCGTCGTCCCAGATCCCCTTCTGCCACAGCTGGCGCAGCAGCGCGGGCCCGTGCACGCGGGCGGCCTCGAACGGATCCATGCCGGGACCAAGGCACTGCGGCCCGAGGAACTGGCTCAGCGCGATTGCCGGCACGCCCTGCAGCGCCGCCTCCATCGCGCCGCCGAGCGTGCCGGAATAAAGCGCATTCTCGGCCGAGTTGTTGCCGCTGTTGACGCCCGAGAGCACCAGATCGGGCTTGCCGCCCTCGAAGACATCGTAAAGCCCCGCAAGCACGCAATCGGCCGGGCTGCCCTCGGCGGCATAGCGGCGCGGGCCGTGTTTCGCGATCATCATCGGCCGGGTGTAGCTGATGCAATGGCCGACGCCCGACTGCTCGAAGGCCGGGGCGACGGTCCAGACCTCGCCCTCGGGGCCTGCAAGTTCGGTCGCAAGGTCGAGCAGGACCTCGAGCCCCGGCGCGTGGATGCCGTCGTCATTGGTGATCAGAATGCGCATGAAGTCCCCGTCCGGCTCGTGTTGCCCCTGCTTAGCCCGCAAGGCCCGGCGCGACAAGCGACGGGGCGCATGCGTCGGGATTTCCGGGAGATGTGTGGTCACAGGGCAGCGCTGCGGCACGGGCGGCGAGGGGGGCTCTGCCCCCCGCTGCGCTCCCCCCGAGGTATTTGTGCCAAGATGAAAGCAAAAGGGGCCGCTTGCGCAGCCCCGGCAGCCGATCCCGGCCCCTGCTTTCTTCTTGGCCGAAATACCTCGGGGGTGAGCGGCGACGCCGCGAGGGGGCAGCGCCCCCTTCGCCCGCCGGTCTTAAAGCTCGGCGAGGAGGCGTTTCGCCTCGTCGCGGATATCGGCAAGGGGGGCACGGTCTTCCGACGGGAAGAACCGCGCGCGCGTCGCCGTCGGCATCGGCCGCGGTTCGGCGATCACCACGCGCGGGCCGATCTTGACGTTTTCCGCCTGCCAGCTGCGGGCAAGCGCGATCTGCGCGGCCTTGGTCGCGCCATAGGCGCCGAAGAACTTCTGTCCGCCGCGCGGATCGTCGAAGAAAAGTGCCGTGCCCGCGCCCGCGCGCAGGAGCGGCTCGATCAGCGGGATCAGCGTCGCCGTCGCGGTGACGTTCGTGGCGACGGATTTCGCGAAATCCTTGGCGTCGATATGGCCCGCGGGCGCAAGCGGCGCGGCGTGGATCGCGGTGTGCGCCCAAAGCCCGATCCGGCCCCAGCGGCCTGCGATCGCATTCGCCAGATGCTCCATCTGTGCCGGGTCGGTGACGTCGAGCGGCGCGAGCGAGGCGGAGCCGCCCGCCGCCTGAATCCGGTCATCGAGCTCTTCGAGCCCGCCCACGGTGCGGGCGACGGCCATCACGTGCCAGCCCCGGGCGGCAAGGGTTTCGGCAAGCGCCGCGCCAAGCCCGCGCGAGGCGCCGGTGACGAGGGCGATGTTCTTTTCGGTGGTCTCGGTGCTCATGGCGGCTCCTTGCCAGAGGGCGGGGCGGCGCGCAAGCGTTTCGCGCGGGCGCCCCTGCGGCATCCTGTTGCGGTCTCAGCTGCCCGATTGCAGCCGGGCGAGGGCGGCGCGGCACATGCCGTAGCGCAGCCACTGACATGGCGCGCAGATCTCGCTCAGCGTCTCGGCGGGCAGCGCCCGCATCCGCTCGAGCGCCTCGCCCCAGCTCAGCCGGTCGCCGGGCCTCAGGCCGAGCGCGCGGGCATGCGCGGCATCAAGCCGGTCGATCGTCGCCGCGCTGTCGCAGCCGTCGCCGCGCCGCGCCGGGCAGGGGGCGCAGATGTCGTCAGCCCCGGCCGTCACCTCGATCTCCACCCCGGACCCTGCCTCGGTGCGCAGCCGGCCGATGACGATCGCCGTCATGTTGGCGGTGAAGGCGTCGGAATAGCCTTTGCCCTCGAAACCGAGGGAGCACAGGAAATGATGCGGGCGGTAGCGCAGCGGGCGGTCGGTCATCGCGGAGCGGGCTTTCGGGCGGATATGCGAAGGGCCGGGGAAATCCCCGGCCCTCGAGTGGCTCTGGCTGGCCTCAGCGCGCGTCGACGTCGACGTAGTCGCGGAAGGTCGCGCCGGTGTAGAGCTGCCGCGGGCGGCCGATCTTGCCGGTGGGGTCGCCGATCATTTCCTTCCACTGCGAGATCCAGCCGACGGTGCGCGACAGCGCGAAGATCGGCGTGAACATCGAGGTCGGGAAGCCCATCGCCTCGAGGATGATGCCCGAGTAGAAGTCGACGTTCGGGTAGAGCTTCTTCGAAACGAAATACTCGTCATGCAGCGCGATGCGCTCGAGCTCCTTGGCGACCTGCAGCGTCGGGTTGTTGTGGATGCCGAGCAGTTCGAGCACCTCGTCGGCCGATTCCTTCATCACCTTCGCGCGCGGGTCGAAGTTCTTGTACACGCGGTGGCCGAAGCCCATCAGGCGGAACGGATCGTTCTTGTCCTTGGCGCGGGCGATGAATTCCGGGATCCGATCCACGGTGCCGATCTGGCGCAGCATCTCGAGGCAGGCCTGGTTGGCGCCGCCATGCGCCGGGCCCCAGAGGCAGGCGATGCCGGCGGCGATGCAGGCAAACGGGTTCGCGCCCGAGGAGCCGGCCAGACGCACGGTCGAGGTCGAAGCGTTCTGCTCGTGGTCCGCATGCAGGGTGAAGATGCGGTCCATCGCCTTCGCCAGCGCCGGCTCGACGTGATAGGGCTCGGCCGGGACCGAGAAGCACATGTGCAGGAAGTTCTCGGCGTAGCTCAGCTCGTTGCGCGGATAGACGAAGGGCTGGCCGATCGAGTACTTGTAGGCCCAGGCGGCGATCGTCGGCAGCTTCGCGATCAGCCGCATCGAGGCCACTTCGCGCTGCCACGGGTCATTGATGTCGAGGCTGTCGTGGTAGAAGGACGAGAGCGCGCCGACGACGCCGACCATGGTCGCCATCGGGTGGGCGTCACGACGGAAACCGCGGAAGAAATACTGGATCTGCTCGTGCAGCATGGTGTGCCGGGTGATCCGGTACTCGAAGTCCTCCATCTGCTGGCGGCTCGGCAGTTCGCCGTTCAGCAGCAGGTAGCAGACTTCGAGGTAGTGCGATTTCTCGGCCAGCTGGTCGATCGGGTAGCCGCGATAGAGAAGCTCGCCCTTGTCGCCGTCGATATAGGTGATCGCCGACTCGCAGGCGGCGGTCGAGGTGAAACCGGGGTCGTAGGTGAAGACATCGGCCTGGCCATAGAGCTTGCGGATGTCGATCACATCCGGACCCACGGTGGGCGAGAGAACCGGCAGCTCGTAGGTTTTGCCGTCGAGCGTCAGTGTGGCAGTTCGTTTCGTGTCAGCCATGAGCTTCCCTTTCCTGTCGTCCGGCTGGGCGCGCCGGTCTGTTGGGTCCGGTTTCACCGGAGAGGCGGCCCGCCCTCAGGCCGCCTGATCGTTCACCCTGGCCAAGGTCTCCTCCCGGCCGAGGACATACATCATATCGAACACACCGGGGGTCACAGACCGTCCCGCGAGTGCGGCACGCAGGGGAGAGGCCAGCTTGCCGAGTCCGAGGTCTTTCTCCTCCGCAACCTGCTTCACGATGGCCTCCAGATCTTCGCGCGTCCAGCTAGCATTTTGCAGGCGCGGCGTCAATTCTTTCAGTATACCACGGGATACCGGATCGAGCTGTTTTGCCGCCTTCTCGTCCACGTCGACCGGCCGCTGCACCAGGGCGAAATGTGCCTTTTCAATGAGTTGCGGGAAGGTCTTCGCGCTCGACTTGATGTAGGGCATTGCCGCGCGCAGCCCCTTTGCCTGGGTTTCCGTCAGCGCCGGCAGCTCTGCCGCCTCCAGATAGCCCGCGACCTGCGGCATCAGCGCGTCATCATCGGCCACAGCCATGTGCCGGCCGCAGATGTTCTCGAGCTTCTTGAAGTCGAGACGCGCCGGCGAGCGGCCGATTCCTTCCAGCTCGAACCAGCTTTTCGCCTGCTCGTCGGTGAAGAATTCATCATCGCCGTGGCTCCAGCCGAGTCGCGCCAGATAGTTGCGCATCCCCGCCGCCGGATAGCCCATGGCCTGATATTGCTCGAGCCCGACCGCGCCGTGCCGCTTCGACAGCTTCTTGCCGTCCGGGCCGTGGATCAGCGGGATATGGGCATAGACCGGCACCTCCCAGCCCATGGCATGATAGATCTGCATCTGCCGCGCCGCGTTCACCAGGTGGTCGTCGCCGCGGATCACATGGGTCACGCCCATGTCGTGGTCATCGACCACCACCGCCAGCATATAGGTCGGCGTGCCGTCCGAGCGCAGGCAGACCATGTCGTCGAGCTGGTCGTTGCGCACCGTGACATCGCCCTGCACCTTGTCATGCACCACCGTCGCGCCCTCGCGCGGCGCCTTCAGCCGGATCACATAGGGGGCATCCGGATAGGTCGCGGGGTCGGCGTCGCGCCAGGGCGAGCAGAACAGCTGCGAGCTGCCCTCGGCCTTCGCCTTTTCCCGGAACGCCTCGATCTCTTCCTGCGTCGAGAAGCACTTGTAGGCCGCGCCGCGGGCGAGCATCTCGCGCGCCACCTCGGCATGCCGCGGCACGCGCTCGAACTGGCTGACCACCTCGCCGTCATAATCGAGGCCGAGCCAGTCGAGCCCCTTCAGGATCGCCGCCGTCGCCTCGGGGGTCGAGCGGGCGCGGTCGGTGTCCTCGATGCGCAGCAGGAAGGTGCCGCCGTGGCCGCGCGCGAAGAGCCAGTTGAACAGCGCCGTGCGGGCCCCGCCGATATGCAGATAGCCGGTCGGCGAGGGGGCGAAGCGGGTGACGATCTTTTGCGACATCGGGGGCCTTTCTCGCCCGGTCCGGCGGGCGCCGGGAGGGGCGTTGTTAACGATCTGTAAACCATGCAGCCGATAGGCTGACCTTCGGCGTCTGTCTAAGCGCGGAGGGGCAGAGAAACAAGGTGTCCGAGCCGGGGAGCGCGATCACGACCGGGCGCGCACCGGCGCGCCTGTCCGCGGCGGTGCTGCGGGCGGGGCTGGTGCGGGCGCTCGGCGCGGGGCTCGACGATCCGGCGGCGGCGCTGGTGCGGGCGCGGCTCGACCTGCCGCTCTGGGCGCCGGTGGCACTTGGCACGGGCATCGGTGCCTGGTTCGCGGCACCCGTCGATCCGCCTGCGGCGCTGCTTGCGGCGCTTGCCGGACTGGCTTTCGCAGCGGTGCTGATCTGGGCGCGGGGGGCGGAACCGCTGCGCTTTCCCGCCGCCGTTCTTGCGTTGATGGCACTGGGGGGGCTGCTGGCCGAGGCGCGGGCCGGGGCGGTCGCGGCCCCCGTGCTGCCCTTTCGCTACGACGGCCCGGTCGAGGGGCGGGTGCTGGCCGTCGACCGCTCGTCGCGCGACCGGATCCGACTGACGCTCGATGCGGTGCAGCTGGCGGACATGGACGCCGCGCGCAGTCCGGCGAAGCTGCGGGTGACGCTGCGCCCCGAGACCTCCGCGCTGCCCGAACCGGGCGAACGGGTGATGCTGACCGCGAACCTGCAGCCGCCCGCGTCGCCGGCCGAGCCCGGCGCCTGGGATTTTCGCCGCACGGCGTGGTTCGAGGGGCTGGGGGCGGTCGGTTTCGCCCGCGGCCCGGTGCTGCGCGTGGCGCCCCCCGATCCGGGCGACCGGGCGCTGGCCGGTCACCGGCTGCGGCTGCGGCTGTCGGCGGCGATGCAGGCGCGGATGCCGGGGCAGGCGGGGGCCGTCGCCGCGGCATTGATGACCGGCGACCGGTCGGGCATTTCCGAGGCGACGAATGCAGTGATGCGGGCGGCGAACCTCTATCACATCATCTCGATCTCGGGGCTGCACATGGGGATGCTGGCGGGCTTCGTCTTCGCTGCGCTGCGCTATGGCCTCGCCGCCATCGGCCCCTTCGCGCTGATCTGGCCGGTGAAGAAGATCGCGGCGGCGGTGGCGCTCGCGGCCTCGACCTTCTATCTCTGGCTCGCAGGCGCCGAGGTGGCGACGACCCGCGCCTGGCTGATGACGGCGGTGATGCTGCTTGCGGTGCTGCTCGACCGGCGCGCGATCTCGCTGCGCACGGTGGCGCTTGCGGCGCTGGTGCTGCTGGTGCTGGAGCCCGAGAGCCTGACCGAGCCGGGCTTCCAGATGTCTTTTGCCGCGACGGTGGCGCTGGTGCTGGCCTTCGGCCCCTGGGCGCGGATCGCGCCGCGCCTGCCGTGGCTTGTGCGCCCGGTGGCGATGCTGGTGCTGACCTCGCTTGTTGCGGGCTCCGCCACCGCGCCGATCGCGGCCGCACATTTCGGCCGCGTCGCGGAATACGGGCTGTTGGCGAACCTGCTCGCGGTGCCGGTGATGGGCACGCTGGTGATGCCGGCGGGCGTGATCGCGGCGCTGCTCGCCCCCCTTGGCCTGGCCGCGCCGGCGCTGTGGGTGATGGAGCAGGGCACGCGCTGGATGATTGTCGTGGCCGGGCGGGTCGCGGCGCTCGATGGTGCGGTGATTGCCGTGCCGGCGCCGCCCGCCGCGGTGCTGCCGCTGCTGGCGCTTGGTGCGCTGGTGGCGGTTCTTGCGCGCGGGGTGCCGCGGGTTGCGGGGCTTGCGGCGATGGTCGTGGCGGCGGGGCTGTGGGCCACGGCGAGCCGTCCCGCGCTGCTGATCGCGCCCGAGGGGGCGCTCGTCGGGCTGAGCACGGCGACCGGCCGGGCGCTGTCGAAGCCCGGCGCGGCCTTCGTTGCCGAAAGCTGGCTCGAGGCCGATGGTGACGCTGCCGCGCCCGAGACCGCCGCCGCCCGCCCGGGATTTTCCGGCCCGCGCGGGGCGCGGGCGGCCCTGTGGAACGGCCGCGCCGTGGTGCATCTGAGCGGCACCGGCGCGCTTGCGGCGCTGAGCGCCGTCTGCCACGACGACGCCCTTGTCATTCTGGCGGCTCCCGCACCCGATCCGGCGCCCGTAGGCTGCGAGATCTGGGACCGGGACCGGCTGCGCGCGGGCGGCGTGGCCTTTGCCGCCGATGGCCGGCAGATCGGGCCGGGGCAGGGCGCGCGGCGCTGGACCGGGCGCCCGCGTCGTCAGTAGCTGCGGATCAGCCCGACAAGCCGGCCCTGCACCTTGACCTGATCCTCGCGCAGCATCCGGGTTTCATACTCGGGGTTCGCCGCCTCGAGCGCGATCATCCCGCCGCGGCGCAGATAGCGCTTCAGCGTCGCCTCGTGCCCGTCGACCAGCGCCACCACGATATCGCCGTTGTCGGCCGTGCCCTGCTCGCGGATCACCACGATGTCGCCGTCATTGATGCCAATGCCGATCATCGAATCGCCCCGCACCTCGAGCGCGTAATGCTCGCCCCGCCCCGAAAGCATCGAGCCCGGCACCGCGATGTGGTGCGAGACCTCGGCGATCGCCTCGATCGGCACGCCGGCGGCGATCCGCCCCATCACCGGAAGTTCCAGCGCATGCACCGCCTCGACCGGCAGCGCGGCGCGCGGCGGCGCCACCTTCTCGCCCTCGATCACCCGCGGCGTGAAGCCGGGCTTTGCCGTCTCCATCGCCTCGGGCAGTTTCACGATCTCGATCGCGCGGGCCCGGTGCGCAAGGCGGCGGATGAAGCCGCGCTCCTCGAGTGCGGTGATCAGCCGGTGGATCCCCGACTTCGAGCGCAGGGCGAGCGCGTCCTTCATTTCGTCGAAGGAGGGCGGCACGCCGTCGCGTGCCACCCGCTTCTGGATGAAATCCAGCAATTCCATTTGCTTGCGCGTCAGCATCGGCGGTGCATCCCGGTTTTGTTCGCGGTGAGTTCACATTAAGTTCTAACCCCGTTCCGCGCTCCGGTCAAGATTTGCCCTGCGCCGGGGCCCGCGGGGCTTGACCGGCCCGCGCCGCCGCCCTAGAGGCCGGCCATGAGCGACGAGAGCGAACATCCCGAGGCAGCGGACGGCGACACCAGCCGGCCCGAATGGCGCAACTTCTACGGCCGCATCCGCGGCAAGACGATGCGCGCCTCGCAAAAGACCTATCTCAGCGAGGATCTCGACAGCCTGCGCCCGCGCGGCATCACCCGGGCCGAGAACCCGGCGCGCGAGGTGATCGACCCGGCCACCATCTTCGGCAACGATGCGCCGATCTGGCTCGAGGTCGGTTTCGGCGGCGGCGAGCATCTGGTGCATATGGCGGCAACCTATCCGCAGGTGAACATCATCGGCGCCGAGCCCTTCATCAACGGCGTGGCGATGCTTCTGGGCAAGATCCGCGCCGCCGAGGTGACGAACCTCGCCGTGCATCCGGGCGACGCGCGCGACCTGATGGACGTGCTGCCCGAGGGCAGCATCGCCAGAGCCTTCCTGAACTACCCCGACCCCTGGCCGAAACGGCGCCACCACCGCCGGCGCTTCGTGACGGCCGATCATCTCATGCCGCTCGCCCGGGTGATGGCGCCGGGCGCCGAGTTCCGCGTCGCGACCGACATCCCGAGCTACATGGCCCAGGCCCTGCGCGAGGTGCCGAAGGCGGGCTTCGAGCTTGTCGCCCATTCCGGCACGCCCTGGAGCGACTGGATCTCGACCCGCTACGAGCAGAAGGCGCTGCGCGAGGGCCGCACCCCCGATTACGCCACCTTCCGCCGGCTCTGAGCACGCGGCAATTTGCACCGCGCGCAGGCCGGGGGCTTTCGCGGGCGCGCGCGCTGCGCTAACAGGGGCCGATCTTTCAGGGAGGTTTCCATGTCCGGCCACGGCGATCCGATCCGCATGACCGCGCGCAAGAGCGCCGCGCTTTCCGGCGTGGCCGAGGTGCCCGGCGACAAGTCGATCTCGCATCGCGCGCTGATCCTTGGCGCGCTCTCGGTCGGCACCACCAAGATCACCGGCCTGCTCGAGGGGCAGGACGTGCTCGACACGGCGAAGGCGATGGCGGCCTTCGGCGCCGGCGTGACGCGCGAGGGCGCGGGGGCGTGGACGGTCGAGGGCGTGGGGGTGGGCGGTTTCGCCGAGCCCGCCGAGGTGATCGACTGCGGCAATTCCGGCACCGGGGTGCGGCTCATCATGGGCGCGATGGCGACCTCGCCGATCACCGCGACCTTCACCGGCGACGCCTCGCTCCGCAAGCGGCCGATGGGGCGGGTGACCGATCCGCTGGCGCTCTTCGGCGCGCGTGCCTATGGCCGCGCCGGTGGCCGGCTGCCGATGACCGTGGTCGGCGCGGCCGAGCCGGTGCCGGTGACCTATGCGACGCCGATGGCCTCGGCGCAGGTGAAATCGGCGGTGCTGCTCGCCGGCCTCAACGCGCCCGGCCAGACCGTGGTGATCGAGAAGACCGCGACCCGCGACCATACCGAGCGGATGCTGCGCGGCTTCGGCGCCGAGGTCAGCGTCGAGGCAACCCCCGAGGGCAACCGCATCACCCTGACCGGCCAGCCCGAGCTGCGCGGCCAGACCGTTGCGGTGCCGCGCGACCCGTCGTCGGCCGCCTTCCCGGTCTGCGCGGCGCTGATCGTGCCGGGCTCGGACATCCTTGTCCCGGGCGTCAGCCAGAACCCGACCCGCAATGGCCTGTTCCTGACCCTGCGCGAGATGGGCGCCGACATCAGCTTCGAGAACGAACGCGAGGAGGGCGGCGAGCCCGTCGCCGACCTGCGCGTGCGCTTTTCCGAGCTCACTGGAATCGAGGTGCCGGCCGCGCGCGCCGCAAGCCAGATCGACGAATACCCGGTGCTGGCGGCGGTTGCGGCCTGCGCGCGCGGCACCACGGTGATGCGCGGCGTGCACGAGCTGCGGGTGAAGGAAAGCGACCGCATCGACGCGATGGCGCGCGGGCTCGAGGCCTGCGGCGTCACCGTCGAGGAAGACGACGACACGCTGATCGTGCATGGCCTCGGCCCCGATGGCGTGCCGGGCGGCGCGACGGTCGCCACCCATATCGACCACCGCATCGCGATGAGCTTCCTGGTGCTCGGCCTTGCCGCGCGCGCGCCGATTTCGGTCGACGACGGCTCGCCGATCGCCACCTCCTTCCCGGTGTTCGAGCCGCTGATGCGCGGGCTTGGCGCCGGGATCGTTCGGGAAGGCTGAGAGCAAGGACGCCTCCGGCGGGAGTATTTGGGCAAGGAAAAGCCCGGGATCTTTGCGCCCCGGCGTTTTCTTGGGTCAAATACTCGAAAAGCGACCGCGGGGCCGGGACAGAGGGGAAACGCATGAGATTTACCGTGGCGATCGACGGGCCGGCGGCGGCCGGCAAGGGCACGATCTCGCGTGCCGTGGCCGCGCGCTTCGGCTTTGCCCATCTCGACACCGGGGCGCTCTATCGTGCCGTCGGCGTGAAGGGCGGCGACCCGGTCGCGGCGGCGCGCGGGCTGACGGCCGGGGACCTTGCGCGTGACGATCTGCGCACGCTCGAGGCGGGGCAGGCGGCCTCGCGCATCGCGGTGATCCCCGAGGTGCGGCAGGCGCTTCTCGACTTCCAGCGCGCCTTTGCCCGGCGCGAGGGCGGCGCGGTGCTCGACGGGCGCGACATCGGCACGGTGATCTGCCCCGGGGCCGAGGTGAAGCTGTTCGTCACCGCCTCGCCCGAGGTGCGCGCGCACCGGCGCTGGCTCGAGGTGGGCGGCGACGAGGCGCGGGTGCTGGCCGAGGTGAAGGAGCGCGACGCGCGCGACATGAACCGCGCCGATGCGCCGCTGAAGCCCGCGGCGGATGCCATGGTGCTCGACACCTCCGAGATGTCGATCGACGAGGCGGTGGCGGCCGCGATCGCGCATATCGAGGCCCTGCGCGGCTGACTTCACAACCGGGCGGGGCAGGCGCATGATGCGGCGATGATGCGCCACCTGTCCCTTGCAATCCTTCTTGCCGTTCTGGCGCTGCCCGCGGTGGCGCTCGAGCGCCCCGAAGGGTTGCTGTGGAACCACTCCGGCCTGCCGCTGACCCTGCCGCTGCAGGTGAAAAGCGATCCGGGAACGGACCTTTATCTGCAGCTTTCCGACCCCGCGACCGGGCAGGCGGTGCTTGCGGCCTATGTCCGCGGCGGCGCGTTCTTCCGCGTGCTGGTGCCGCCCGGTCGCTGGGCGCTGACATTCGCGCGCGGGCAGGACTGGCAGGGCGAGGACGGGCTTTTCGGCGCCGCGACCGAGGTGATCGCGCTGCCCGGGCCGCTCGTTTTCCACACCGAGGGCGCGGCGCGCAAGAGCGGCCATCTGATCGACCTGCGCGGCGCAGGCCCGGTTTTGCGCGACATCGGCCTGTGCCAGCGCCGCGCGCTCGATCCGGAAACCCTGTCGGGCTCCTGGGCACGGAAGCACCCGCACGGGCTGCCGGACCCGCGCGAGCCCGGCCCCTTCACCACGCCGCGCTACGATCTGCGCAGTCATTTCTGCGACGATGCGGGCTGAGGCCGCGCCGAAACTCCTTGCTCCACAGGCGAATTGCGCCTATATCGCCCCCGACCGAGGGGGGCAGACGGCTGTCTGCACCCGCCTCGGCGTATCCACAAAAGACCGGCGGAGCCAACCGTCAGGCCAGTGAAACACACGCAAAGGAAACTGAAACGCATGTGCGCTAAAGCGACTATGGAAGAATTCGAGGCCCTTCTGAACGAAAGCCTCGAGATCGATACCCCCCAGGAGGGTTCGGTCGTCAAGGGCAAGGTCATCGCCATCGAGGCGGGCCAGGCCATCATCGACGTCGGCTACAAGATGGAAGGCCGCGTCGACCTGAAGGAATTCGCCAACCCGGGTGAGGCCCCCACGATCGCCGTCGGCGACGAAGTGGAAGTGTACCTCGACCGCGTTGAAAACGCCCGTGGCGAGGCCGTGATCTCGCGCGAGAAAGCCCGCCGCGAAGAGGCCTGGGACCGTCTCGAGAAGGCCTATGCCAGCGAAGAGCGCGTCGAAGGCGCCATCTTTGGCCGCGTCAAGGGTGGCTTCACCGTCGATCTCGGCGGCGCCGTGGCCTTCCTGCCCGGCTCGCAGGTCGATGTGCGCCCGGTGCGCGACGCCGGCCCGCTCATGGGTCTCAAGCAGCCGTTCCAGATCCTCAAGATGGACCGTCGTCGTGGCAACATCGTTGTCTCGCGTCGTGCGATCCTCGAAGAGAGCCGTGCCGAACAGCGCGCCGAAGTCATCTCGAACCTCACCGAAGGCCAGGTGGTCGACGGCGTGGTCAAGAACATCACCGAATACGGTGCCTTCGTTGACCTCGGCGGTGTCGACGGTCTGCTCCATGTCACCGACATGGCGTGGCGCCGCGTGAACCACCCGTCGGAGATCCTGTCGATCGGCGAGACCGTCAAGGTCCAGGTCGTCAAGATCAACAAGGAAACCCACCGCATCTCGCTCGGCATGAAGCAGCTGCAGAACGATCCGTGGGATTCGGTCGAAGCCAAGTTCCCGATCGGTTCGGTGCACAAGGGCCGCGTCACCAACATCACCGACTACGGCGCGTTCGTCGAGCTGGAAGCCGGTGTCGAGGGCCTCGTTCACGTCTCGGAAATGTCCTGGACCAAGAAGAACGTGCACCCCGGCAAGATCGTCTCGACCTCGCAGGAAGTGGACGTCATGGTGCTGGAGATCGACACCGCGAAGCGTCGCGTGTCGCTCGGCCTCAAGCAGTGCATGCGCAACCCGTGGGAAGTCTTCGCCGAGACCCATCCGGTCGGCTCGGTGATCGAGGGCGAAGTGAAGAACATCACCGAATTCGGTCTGTTCATCGGTCTCGACAACGACATCGACGGCATGGTGCACCTCTCCGACCTGTCGTGGGACAAGCGCGGCGAGGAAGCGATCCAGGACTACCGCAAGGGCGACGTGGTCAAGGCCGCGGTCACCGAGGTGGACATCGAGAAAGAGCGGATCTCGCTCTCGATCAAGGCGCTCGACGCCGACACCTTCTCGGATGCGGTTGACGGCGTGAAGCGCGGCTCGGTGATCACCGTTGCCGTGACCGCGATCGAAGACGGCGGCATCGAGGTCGAATACAACGGCATGAAGTCCTTCATCCGTCGTTCGGACCTCGCCCGCGACCGTGCCGATCAGCGCCCCGAGCGGTTCCAGGTTGGCGACAAGGTCGACGTGCGCGTCGTCAACGTCGACAGCAAGACCCGCAAGCTCGGCGTGTCGATCAAGGCGCGCGAGATCGCCGAAGAGAAGGAAGCCGTGGAACAGTACGGCTCGTCCGACTCGGGCGCCTCGCTCGGCGACATCCTGGGCGCTGCGCTCAAGAGCCGCGAGTAATCCGCGATCAGGGCAGGGGCTTCGGCTCCCCCCGGAACCCCGCCCGAAAGGGCGGGGTTTTTCGTTTTGCGGCGGCTCGCCCGGCGTGGCGGAGGAGGGACCAGCCGGAGCGAGGCCATCGGGATCTGCCGTCGGGCGACCCCGTGCCGGCACTCAAGGCGCAGCTCAGGCCGCGGCGGAGCCTGCCGGAGGGGGCGGGGCGTTCCGGGATTGATTTCAGACGGATCATCGTGGGTCGGTTGAGGCGGTTCGAGACGCCACGCCAAAGGCATCAGAACCTGATGTTGGCGAAGGCTTCGGGGGGAAACACTTGGCGCCTCCGTGCCGCAAGCAGGGGCTGTCGGAACGGCGGGCGCGTCAGAGTGCCGGGGCGGCAACCCGACCCACCAAAAAGCCCCATGGCCACCGCTCCACATGCGCAACCGGATCGCGATCATGTTTGGCAGGCTGAAGGGCTGGCGGCGCGCGGCCACCGGCTATGGCAGAGGCCCCAAGGACCCCCTCTCGGGCGTTGTGGTGGCTGTAACCGGCTTGTTTCGGCGATGAGCCACGAACCTAACCGGTTGTCGATGCCCCCTGCTGCCGTTCAAAGGGGGCTCGCCGCACCGGACTGGCCGGGGATCGGGGAGATTTTCCGCCTGATCTCGGGCGTGCTGACGGATGTCGCGGCCCCGGCGTCCCGAGATCCGGTGATGATGGCTTCGAACCGGATATGAAGTCCTTCCCCAACGACCGGCTGGGGCGGCGCGTGCCTGAACAGACCTGAGAGGGCCGACAGTCCTTTCCCTGCCCGGGGAGGATCGTCGCCCGGGGAAAGATGCGTTTCGCCTCCGGGCGGCGGGATCAGCCGCGAAAGCCACTCGCAAAGCTTTCGGCGATTGCCATCACCGCCGCGTGGATCGGCCCGGCGGTGATCGAGGGGATCACCGAGGCATCGACGATCCACAGGTTGTCGAGCCCGCGCATGGCAAGATCGGCATCGGTGATCGCGGCCTCGTCGCGGCCCATGGCGCAGGTCGCCACCGGGTGGTGATGGGTGATCGCGGCGCGGGCGATGAAGGCGTCGAGCTCGGCATCCGTCTGAAGCGCCGGGCCGGGCAGCACCTCCTCGGCAACCCAGTTCGCGAGGGCAGGGCTCGCGGCGATGGCGCGGGCACGTTTCAGTGCGACGCGGAACAGGTGGCGGTCATGCTCGGTCGTCAGATAGGCGGGGTCGATCATCGGCGCATCGGAAGGCGCGGGGCCGGTGATCGCCAGCCGGCCGCGGCTGGTCGGGTTGGTGACGCCGAAGAGCAGGGTGAAGCCGGTGCCCGGCGCCGGCGCCGCGAACCCCTCGGCGACGCTGGGCGCGACGACGCAGCCGACCACGATCTCGGGCCGGCCGGTGGTGCGCGCCGGGTCCTCGGCCTGATAGCTCAGGCTTTCCGAGACCTGCAGCTTCGAGGGCGCCACCGGGCGTTTCGAGCGGCACACGACGCCCGCTCCCAGCATGTGGTCGTGCAGGTTGCGGCCCAGTTCGGGCCGGGCGAGGTGGCAGGGCACGCCCGCCGCCGCCAGCATGGCCGGATCGCCGATGCCCGAGCGCATCAGCAGCAGGGGCGTGCCGATCGCGCCGAGCGACAGGATCACCCGATCGGCTGTCAGCACCTGCTCGGTGCCCTCCACGCGCAGCTCGACCCCGGTGACGCGGGTGCCGTCAAGGCGCAGCCGGTGCACCTCGGCCCCGGTCAGCACGGTCAGATTCGGCCGCGCCAGAACTGCGGGCGTCAGCCAGGCCTCGGCGGTGGTGACGCGGCGCCCGTCGCGGATCATCAGCGCATTCGGCGCGGTGCCGATCAGCGCGCGCCCGCAATGGTCACGCAGCCGCGGCTGCCCCATCGCGACCCAGCCGGCGATGAAATCGCGCACCAGCGGGTGGGTCTCGGCCTCGGGCAGCAGAATCGGCATCGGCCCGGCATCGCCATGCAGATCGTCGCCGCCGCAAGACCAGCTTTCCGTCGCGCGGAAATGCGGCAGCAGCGCGTCATAGCTCCAGCGTTGCGAGCCCGAGGCCGCGACCCAGTCGTCGTAATCCTCGGCATGGCCGCGAACGTGGAACATCGCGTGCAGGTTGCTCGAGCCGCCAAGCGCCTTGCCGCGGGCCCAGTGATGCACCCGCCCGGCGGTGCCCGGCTGCGGCACGGTGGTGTAATCCCAGTCATAGGGGCGGCCCTGCAGGAAGGGCCACATCGCCGGCCGGGCGATGTCGGGGTCGGTCGGGCGCGTGCCCGCCTCGACCAGCGTCACCCGGCAGGCGGGATCGGCGCTGAGCCGGGCCGCGAGGATGCAGCCGGCGGACCCGGCTCCCAGAATGAGAATATCCGTCATCTTGTCCCGATCATGCCGCGTCGGTCGAGCGCGACCCGAGCCGCCCGGTCAGCTTGCGTTGCGTCCGTTCGAGGTGCTCATACATCGCCTCCTCGGCCCGGTCCGGGTCGCGCGCCGCGATCGCCTCGGCGATGGTGCGGTGTTCGTCGTCGCGCATCCGCACCCGTTCCTCGGTGGTGCGGCTGTCGGCGTCGCTGTCGGTGAAGCGCAGCCGGGCATCGTTCTGCACCCGGTGCAGCAGGATGTGCAGTTCCGAGGCGAGGCTGTTGCGCGAGCCGGCGGCGACGGCGCGGTGGAACTCCTGGTCGGCCTGGCTCGGGCTGAGACCCGAGGGCGAGTGTGCGGTCTGCAGGATCCGCGCGATCTCGTCGGGCGAGGCGCGCAGCGCCGCAAGCCGGGCCAGCGCCGGCTCGATCATCAGGCGCATCTCCATCACCTCGAGCGGGTTGGTCGACTGCACCAGCCGGGTGCTCGAGGGCGCGCGGTCGGCCAGCGCCCGCCGTCCGCTGCGCGCCGGGTCGATCTCGCCCGCGTCGCGCAGCACCTTCAGCGCCTTGCGCAGCGCATGGCGCGAGACGTTCAATTGCTCGGACAGGGTCCGTTCGGGCGGCAGCTGCGGCATCTCGGCGATCATCTCGCGCAGCCGCGTCAGCACCGGGCCCAGGGTGTCGTCGGGCGTCTGCGTCGCCGTGGTGTCGTCTCGATCCGTCATGCCTTGTTCGCCTCCCACCGCGGATTGCAGGTCGCGCGGCCCCGGTTTTCCGTGACGCTCCCCGCCGATGGTCGCCCGGAATAGTGCGGCCACGGGGTAGACGTCTTGCCAATGATCCTGAGAGATACACCAAACGGATGCAACCAAAAAATGGAAAATGGTGACATATTGGTTGCGAGCTTGGTTGGAGTGTGGTTGAGTTTCCCCAGGGGCCGACAGGCCTTCCGGGTGCGTCCCGGCACGAACCACAGAACAGGACAGGGACCATGAACGACGTTTCCGCAGCCGCCCTCGCCCCGGCGCTTTTCACGCTGACCACGGGGCCGGTGAACTGCTATCCCGAAGTGCTTTCCGCCATCGCGAAGCCGGTGCTCTACGATTACGACCCGGCCTTCCTTGCCTTTTACGAGGCGACCGTGCTGAAACTGCAGAAAGCCCTGCGAATCGAGACGGTTCCGGTGATCTTGCAGGGCGAGCCGGTGCTTGGGCTCGAGGCGGCGGCGGCTTCTCTGGTGGCACCGGGGGACGTCGTGCTGAACCTCGTCTCGGGGGTCTATGGCGCGGGCTATGGCGAATGGCTGAAGCCGCGGGCGGGCATCTTCCACGAGATCCGCGTGCCCTATGACGAGGTCATCGACCCGGCCGCGGTGGCGGCTTTCCTGAGCACCCATCCCGAGGTGAACGTGGTTGCGGTCTGCCATCACGATACCCCCTCGGGCACGCTCAACCCGGTCGCTGAAATCGGTCGGGTGGTGCGCGCGCATGGCGCGCTTTACGTCGTCGACTCGGTCTCGGCCTGGGCCGGGGTCGAGATGGATCTCGATGCGGTCGGTGCCGACCTGCTGGTGACCGGGCCGAACAAGTGCCTCGGCTGCCCGCCGGCGCTGTCGATCCTGGCGGTGTCGGACCGGGCCTGGGCGAAGATGGAGGCGAACCCGGCGGCGCCGCGCGCCTCGATGCTGTCGATCCTCGACTGGAAAGAGGCGTGGCGGAAGGAAAACCCGTTCCCCTTCACCCCCTCGGTGGCCGAGATCAATGCGCTGGATGCCGGGCTTGACCGTTATCTGGCCGAGGGGCCGGAAGCCGTCTGGGCCCGGCATGCGACCACCGCGGCGGCGATGCGCGCGGGGGTGATGGCGATGGGGCTCGAACTTTGGGCGGCGCGGCCCGCGATCGCCTCGCCGACCTGCACCGCGGTGAAGCTGCCCGCGGGCGTCGACGAGACCGCGCTGCGCACTTTGATGAAGCGCCGCTATGGCGTGGTGATCTCGTCGGGCCGGGCCGAGACCTTCAACCGGCTGGTGCGCATCGGGCACATGGGGCCGACGGCGTATCCGCTCTATGCCGTGGTGGCGCTGACCGCGCTTGGCGGCGCGATGGCCGAGCTGACCGGGCGCGCGATCGACATCGGCGCGGGCGTCGCGGCGGCCGAGGCGGTGATCCGGGGCTGAGCCCCGGGTTTCCCCCGCCACCGGCACGAATGGCAAAGGCGGCCCTGACGGGCCGCCTTTCCGATCTCCGGGGAATGTGGCTGCGGGGTCAGCCATGCACCACCCGGCCATCGACCGTCATCGCCACGCCATCGAGCGAGACCGAGCAGCCGCGCAACGGGATGTCGAGGTGGCAGGGCGTGTCGCGGTGGCCGCCGGCCTCGGTGTTCGGGCCGGTCGAGAACAGGAAATTGCCCTCGTAACAGCGGCTGTCCATGCTGAGCGCCGCCTCGCGGTCGTAAAGGCCGAGCGTCGTCCAGCTGGCCCGGTGCTCGAGCCCCCAGCCGACATGGGCCATGTAATAGGCGTCGGGATCGCGGAAGGTCTCCATGAAGCAGCGGATGTATTCCGCCGTCACCCCACCCTCGATCCGGGTGACGATGCCGTTCTCGACGGTGAACACCGTGCGGTCGGTGGCATAGCGCTTGAACGGCAACAGGATGTCGCCCGCGTCGATCACGATCTGGCCCTCGGCCGAGCCCTCGTCGGGCCAGCGTGCGATCATGCAGCTCGGCCAGTGGTCCCAGCGGCCGGGCGCGTCGGCGAGACCGAACTGTTCGAGCACCGGATACTGGCCGAGGCGGCAGCGGAAATCGGTGCCGGCCGTCGAGGTCACGGTCATCTCGCGCGCCTGGCCCATGAACACGCTGGCGCGCTTGACCTTGGCCTTCGCCTCGGGCGTCGGGATCATCCGCAGCATGGTCTCGGGCGGCTCGACGGCGAGCAGCATCCGGGTGCCGGTCTTCAGGATCTGCTCCTGCTCGGGCGAGAACAGCATCTGCATCGTGTCGATCACCAGATCGGCCGCCTTCAGCGCGGCGAGCGCCGCGGTGTTGAAGGCGAGGGGGGTCTTGCCGACATAGCCCGACTTGTCGCGCGACAGCGCCTTTTCGCCGTTGATCGGCGGCAGGTTGATCATCGTCAGCACGCCGCCGAGCAGGCCGATGGCGATGCGCGCGCAATTCACGATCTGCATGTTGCTGTCGTCCGAGGTCAGGATCGCCACCTGTTCCCCGGGCTGCAGCCGGCATTGTTCCAGCACGTCCTTCCAGGCAATGACGAAATCGGCGTCGCTGATCATGGTGTTCTCCTGTCGGTTAGCGGCGGGCGCCGAGGCGGTGGAAGCCGCGGTTGAAATGCAGAAGCGGGGCGCGGTCGGGATCGATCGCCACCTCCTCGACCTGCCCGATGAAGATGGAATGGCTGCCGGCGACATGGCAGGCCGCCACGGTGCACGAGATCGCCGCCTGCGCATAAGCATAGGCGGGCGCGCCCGAGGCGGTCTCGACCCATTCGAAGCCCTCGAACTGGTCGGCGCCGGTCTTGCCGGTCATGCCGGCGAAGCTGGCCGCGACATCGGTCGCGTCCTCGCACAGCACGTTGACGCAGAAATGCCCCGCGCGGGTGATCGCCTCATGCGCGGCGCCGCCGCGGTTGATGCAGACGAGCACCGTGGGCGGCTCCATCGTGACCGAGGTGAAGGCGGTGGCGGTGATGCCGCGCCGCGCGGTGCCGCGCCCGGCGGTGATCACCGTCACGCTGCTCGCCACATGGCGCATCGCGGCTTTCAGCCCCTCGGTGACATCGGGGCGCGGATAGAGCATCGGCATGGTCATGGTCTTCTCCGGTTGGGGCGGGGGGCATGCCGGCGCCAGATCGGAAGCTGCACGAGGCGCTCGACGAGGACGGGGCCGAACAGCACCACCGCGAACATGCGCACGGTCTGGAAGGCCAGAACGGCGGCGACATTCGCCTTGGTGGCGATGGCGACAAGGGCGACGGTCTCGATCGAGCCGGGCGCGGTGGCGAGCAGCGCGGTCTTCAGGTCAAGCCCGGTGATGGTCATCAACAGCAGTCCGAAGCCCGCGCTGACGAGGATCAGCAGCGCCGTGGCGCCAAGCACCGCGGGCAGCAGGCGCAGCACATGGCCGAGCACGCCGCGGGTGAACTTGAGCCCGACCTCGAGCCCGATCACCCCGAAGGTGGCAAGGATCACCGGCTGCGGCAGGGCGAGGTGCATCCAGCCGCCGGCCTCGATCACCGCGGCGACGATCATCGGGATCAGCATGCCGGCGGCGGGCAGGGCGCGCAGCCGCACCGCGACGAGGGCGCTCGCCGCGATCGCCATCGCGACGTAGGGCGAGAGCGGGCTGACCGGGCGGGCGGCGCGGGCGGCGATCTCGACCGAGGGCAGCACGCTTGCCAGCAGCGCGACCGAGACGATCACCGCGGCGAGCCGCACATATTGCATCAGCGCGACGATCCGGGCATCGGCGCCGCGCTCGGTGGCAATCACCACCATCGCGCCCGACATCCCCGGCAGGCTGCCATAGACGGCGACGTCCTCGTCAATGCCGGTCAGCCGGTTCATGCCCCAGCCGATGGCAAAGGCGGCCATCAGGGTCAGCGCCGTCATCAACAGCAACAGCGGCCAGTCGTGCGCCATGTCGACGAGGATCGCCGGGGTCATCGAGGAGGCGATGAACACCCCCGCGGCGCCCTGCGCCAGCAGATAGGCCGGGCGCGGCACCCGCAGCGGACTGCCCGAGGCGCCGAACAGGATGCCCGCGACCAGCGCCCCCAGAAGCGGCGCGGCGGGAAAGCGGATCAGCGCGAGCAGCGCGGCAAGCACTCCGGCCGTCGCCAGCAGCGCCAGCCATTGCAGTGCCCCGCGCCGGCGCACGGTGCGGCGCGCCCCGGGGTGGAAGGGGGCGGTCATCGGATCCCCTTCGGCGCGTCGAGGCAGGCCTCGATCCAGGCGGCGGCGGCAAGGGTGCGGGCGTCCTCGCCCTTGCGGCCGATCACCTGCACGCCGACCGGCAGGCCGTCCGACAGGAGCGCGGGCAGGCTGAGCGCGGGCATCTGCAGCAGCGTCCAGGGGGTGTTGAAGAGCGGCGCGCCGGTCGAGCCGAGGCCCGCGGGCGCGGGGCCGGGCGCGGCCGGGGCAAGCAGCACGTCCACCCCCTCGATCGCCGCGGCCAGCGCCGCGCGCTGCGCCGGCAGCGCGGCGCGGGCGGCGTCATAGGCGGGGGCGTCGATCTGCGCCTTCTCGGTCAGGAAGGCGCGGGTGACCGGAGTCAGTTCGTCCCACAGCGGCCCGCGTTCATGGGCGAGCGCACGCGTCACCTCCCAGCCCATCACCGCGGCATGAAGCGCATGGGTGGCGGCGAAATCGGCGGGCACCGCGATCTCGGTCACCTGCCCGCCCGCCGCCTCGATCCGGGCGCGGGCGTGCTCGAGCGCGGCGAGCGTGCCGGGCTCGGCGGCGTCGAAGGGCGGGGTGCGGAACAGCCCGACGCGCGGCGCACTCTGCGGCCGCTCGCGCAGCGCAAGCCCGGGCCGGCCGGCCAGCACCGAGGCGATCAGCGCGGCATCGCGCACCGAACGGGTGACGAGGCCGAGCGTGTCGAGCGAGTGCGCCAGCACCTTGATCTCGGCCGCTTCCAGCAGGCCGAGGGTCGGCTTGTAGCCGACCACGCCGCAATAGGAGGCGGGGCGGATCACCGAGCCCGCGGTCTGCGTGCCAAAGCCCATCAGCGCCATCCCCGCCGCCACCGCGGCGCAGGAGCCCGAGGACGAGCCGCCGGGCGTATGCGCCGGGTTCCAGGGGTTGCGGGTCTTGCCCGGGCTCGCCATGGCGAATTCGGTCGAGACCGTCTTGCCGAGGATCAGCGCGCCCGCGGCCTTGGCCTGCACCACGCAGGGCGCATCCCAGGCGGGGCGGAAGCCGGCATAGGCGGCGCTGCCATAGCCCGTCGGCATGTCACAGGTGTCGATCACGTCCTTGACCCCGACCGGCAGCGCGGCCAAGGGCCCCGCCGTGCCCGCGGCATCGCGCCGGTCGGCGGCGTCGCGCACCAGCTGCGGGTCGTGGAAGGCCCAGGCCTCGACCTCGGGCTCGCGCGTGGCGATGCGCTCGAGATAGGCCTCGGCCACGGCGCGGTGGCTGAGCCGGCCGGCGCAGACCTCGGCGATCAGGTCGGTGGCGTCGAGCGCGAGGATATCGGTCATTTCAGGAACTCCGAAAGGTCGGGGCGCAGGCCGGCCCAGGGGGCGGCGCGCTCGATCTGGCCGGCAAGCGCGAACAGCAGGTTCTCGCCGCCAAGCGCCGCGCCGAACTGCACGCCGATCGGCAGCCCCTCGCGCGACAGGCCGAAGGGCACCGACATCGCCGGGAAGCCCGAGGCGTTGAAGGCGCAGGTGAAGGGGCTGTGCGCCCAGAACCGGTCATAGAAGGCGTCGAGGCCGGGGGTGGTGCTCGCCATCTCGCCGATCTTCGGCGCAAGCTCGGCGGTTGCGGGCGACAGCAGCAGGTCGAAGCGGGCGAAGAAGCGGCCCAGATCGCGGGCGGTCTGGTGCAGCCGGTTGACCGCGGCGAGATAGTCCATGCCGCTCAGCGCGAGACCGCGGCGCACCCATTCGGCGTTGACGGGTTCGAGCTCGGCCACCGGGTCGGCAAGGCCAAGGGCGCGGCCGCGGGCCAGCACGGCGGCGGCGGCATTCACCCCGGGGATCACCTGCCAGGCGGTCTTGAGCGCGTGGGCGTCATAGCCCGCGCTGTCGACCAGCTCGACGTGGTGGCCGAGATCCTCCATCAGCCGCGCGGCTGCCTCGGTCCGGGCACGGATCTGCGGATCGACCGCGGTGCCCAGCGGCGAGTCGAGCGTCAGCCCGATCCGCAGCGGCCGCGGGTCGGTGCCCGCCGAGGCAAGGAAGCTGCCCTCGCGCGGCGGCTGACCATAGGGGTCGCCGAGGTCGGCGCCCGCCGTCACGTCGAGCAGCGCCGCGCTGTCGCGCACCGAGCGGGTGATCGCATGCGGCGTCGACATGCCGGCGATGCCCTCGACCGCGACCGGACCCAGAGGGTTGCGCATCCGGCTGGGTTTGAAGCCGAAGAGGCCGCAATGCGCCGCCGGCAGCCGGGTCGAGCCCGCCCCGTCCGAGCTGTTGGCGCAGGGCACGATCCCCGCCGCCACCGCCGCGGCCGAGCCGCCCGACGAGCCGCCCGGCCCGTGCGCCGGGTTCCAGGGGTTGCGGGTGGGGCCGAAGGCGCGCGGCTCGGTGGCGAAGCTCAGCGCGAATTCGGGGGTGTTCGACTTGCCCAGCAGCAAAAGCCCCGCGGCGCGGTAGCGCGCGACAAGGGTGCAATCAGCGGTGTCGGTATTGCCGCGAAAGAGCTGCGAGCCGGTCGACATCTCCATCCCGCGCACGGCGATGCCGGTGTTCTTGACGAGGAAGGGCACGCCGGTGAAGGGGCCCTCGGGCAGGCCCGCCGCGAGATCGGCGGCGGCCAGGTCGAAATGCGCATGCACGATGGTGTTCAGCGCGGGTTCCAGCGCGGCGATGCGGGCAAGCGCGGTGTCGAGCACCTCGCGCGCGCTGACCTCGCGCGCCCGGATCAGCGCGGCGAGCGCCATGCCGTCGAGGTCGGGGTATTCACTCAGCATCGCGTCACCCGATCTGGGCAAGGAAGACGTCCTTGTCCCAGTAATCCTGTGAAATCCGGATCGCGCCGTCGCGGATCAGCAGCAGGTGCATCCCCTCGATCACCACCGTGCGCGGGGCGGGGCAGGGGGTCTCGGGGCGCGGGCGGGGAGTGAAGGTGCCGGTCATCCGATAGCGCACGGCGCGCCAGTCGGCCGAACGGATCGGCGCCTCGGGCCGCCAGGCGACATCGGGCAGCATCCGGAAGAAGCCGGCGAGCCCCTCGGCCAGCGCCGCGTGCCCGCTGCGGCTTTGGCCCATGGCGATCTCGTCATGGCGGCCGTCGGGGGCGTAAAGCGCGGCGGCGGCGGCCGCGTCATGGGCGTTGTAGGCGGCATAGAGCGCCGCCACGAGGGGATCTTCGGTCATCTCGGGGTCTTTTCGTCTGGAAGGGGGGCCGCCGCGGCGCGGCGACCCGGAGAGCGTTACCAGTCCATGCCGGCGATGGTCTTCACCTGGTCGACAAAGGCCTCGCGCTTGACCTCTTCGAAGAGGCGCGCGCGCAGCCGCGGCGCGGGCGAGGAGTTGACGTTCTCGAACAGCGCCACGCGGCCGGCAAGCGCGCCCGAGGTCATGTCCCAGATGAAGTTCATCAGCAGTTCCTTCTGCATCGCGGTCACGCCGTGGCCGGGCAGCAGGTCGTTCAGGTAATGGCCGACCTCGGGGTTCTCGAAGGCGTCCTTGCCGAAGCGCATCACCAGGCCCTGGCCGCACAGCTCCTGCAGGATGTGGATGATCTTCGGATAGTTCTCGATCGAGTAGAGCCGGCCCGCGGTCAGCATCGAGACATCGGGCGTCATCACCCCGGCCGCGGTCGGCTTCGCCAGCGCCTCGGCGGCGACGACGAAAGCGCGCAGGGTCTGGGCATATTCGATCAGCTCGCCCAGCATCAGCTGCACCGCCGGGATCTTGCCGGTGCCGAGCACGTCGAGCACCATCTGCCCGGCGCCGACGAAGAGCTCGGCCTTGACCGCAAGACGGGTCAGCACATGCCAATGCGCGAAGACGCAGACCGGCCCGTACCACGACATCCCGGCCGGATCGCCGAGGTTGAAGATCTTCTGCTTCGGCACGAAGACGTTGTCGAAGATGATGAACTGGTCGGCCTCTTCGCCGAGCGAGGCGACAGGGTGGTCGAAGCGGTTCGCCCCGGGCTGCGACACCATCTCGCGCGAGATCATCTTGATGCCGTCGGTGTTGATCGGCACCGCGCCCCAGACGCAGGCCTCGGGCGGGGTGGTGGTCAGGCCGCCGAGGTTGGTGAAGAAGATGTCATTCGCCTGCGCCGCGATCGAGCCCACGGTCTTCGCGCCCGAAACGAAGATGCCCTCGGGCGTCGCCTTCGTCACCCGCAGGAAGGCCATCTCGGCCGCCTTCGGATTCGAGCGGTCGGTCTGCGGTCCGGCCAGGCTTTCCGAGGCGGTCAGGTTCTGCGACCGGCCAAATTCCATGTAGGCTTCGATGTTCTCGACGAAATCGGGGTCACAGCCCTCGATCATCGATTTCTTGTCCTTGAAGGCCTCGCGATGCGCCATCAGCCCGGCGACGATAGCGGGCGACAGATCCGGCGGCCGGCCGAAGGTGCCCGCGGTCTTCAGGCTGGTGTATTCGATCATCTTGCGCCGCGCGGCCAGTTCCTCGGGCGAATGCGGCACCTGCCAGGCGCGGCTGACGAGCTCGCCGCTCGCCGGTTCGACATAGGTCGTGGCCTCGGCGAATTCGGGTTTGAACTGGTCATCGAACATCGAGGCGATCAGCTCGACGCCGGCGGCCAGCGCCGGTTCGTCGGTGACCTTGTCGAGCTTGCGCCCGCCGATCCAGATCTGCCGGCCGTCATCGAGCGTCGCCTTGAACTCGGCGCCGGTCTTGAGGCGATGCACGGGCGTGGCGGCCGCTGCCGTCTTGTGTTGCACAGTCATGGGGTCTCCTGAACCTTCCTGTCGGTGGACCGAAGTCCGCTGCGAGCCTTCTGTCCGTGCCGGAAGCCGGTCGAGTCTCGTCATACCGGAAGGCTATGGTCGATGAACCATTCGATGCAACCAAAAAGAATGGTTGAGCAGAAAAAAGGCGGAGAGATGCGACGACCTGGGTGTCGACTCGGTAGAAAACAGGCATCTGCGATTCACTGTTTGCGCAAAAATACAAAGAAACACAAAGAATATCGAGTGTTTGCGCCCAAAAACGCGGCACTCTCCGTTCGGCGCCCCCGGAAGCGGCAACGCAACCATTAAAACGGTTGTGATCTGTTGACGGGCAAAGGTTCGGCGATATGGTCGAACCTGTCGCGGTTGGTTGTGTGCCGGCCGCAAAGCCTTTCATCCCCCCGCGAGGCCGCGGTGCCGCAGCGATGCGGCGCCGGCCGGGCGGGGGCCGCGCGGAGCCGGACGATGCCGACGCTCAGGACGATCTCAGGGGAGGGCGGCGCCTATCGCGGGGTGCAGGCGGTGGTCTGCGCGCCGGCGCTGCAGTCGAGCCGCTGCGCCGTCTCGGCCTGCCCGGCCCGGCGCAGCAGCGGCAGCTCGTACCGGGCCGCCCAGTCGTTGCCCGCCGGCCCGCACCAGACCCGCTCCACCGCCATCTGCTCGCCCTTCGGGTTGAGCAGGGTCACCGCGCCGGTTGTCGGGTCGGACCACAGGGTCAGCGACAGCGTCGCGCCGAAGCCCACCGTGCCGAGCGCCTGCGAATACCAGTGCGCGAGCCCCGCGGTGCAGGCGAGCGCGGTCTCGCCGGTGTTGGTGATCTCGACCGGCACCGCGACCAGCCCCTCGGTGCCGTGCCCGGGCTTTGCCGTGTGCTCGGCCGCCAGCGCGCCAAGCGCGGCGCCCGGGATCTCGTTCGGGGGCACCTCTTCGGCGGGCAGGGGCGTGGCGAGGGCAAGCAGGAAAAGCGCCGGCAGGACACGGCAGGAACGCATGGGGACAGGCATCTGACGGAACCTCATCGGAGCTGGGAGACGGGGCGGTTGCGGGGTTCGCACCGGCCCGGAAACGGAAAACCAAATGTGACGAATGTCAACACAGGGAGTTCAAGATGACGAAAACACCGCTCACGCGCCTTGGCCGTCTGGTCTCGGTCGCGGCTCTTTGCGCCGGGCTCGGGCTGCCCGCGCTGGCCGGAGAGATCTCCTCGATCGCGATCCTGACGCCCGAGGCCGGCACCGATTACGGCTGGAACCAGCAGGGGATCGACGGCGCCAAGGCCGCCGCCGCCGCCGCCGGGATCGAGGCGATCGTGGCCGAGAACCTCGGCTATGGCGACGTCCGCCCGACGCTGCGCGAGCTGGCCGAGGACAAGCCCGGGCTGATCATCGCCCATGCCAGCGGCTACAACACTGCCGCCCCCGAGATCGGCGCCGAGACCGGGGTGAAGGTGGCGATCGTCGACAGCCCCGACGCGCTGAAGGCGAATGCGGTGGCGGATTATACCGCCTCGGGCCACGAGGGCGCCTATCTGGCCGGCGTGCTGGCGGCGAAGATGTCGCGCTCGGGCACCGTGGGCATCGTCACCTCGGGCGAGCCGCCGTCGTGGAACTCGCAGTCGGCGGCCTTCGCCGAGGGGGTGAAGGCGACGAAACCCGATGCGGTGATCCGCTATGCGGTGATCGGGCCGGCGGCCTATTCCGATGCGGCGGGCGGCAAGCGCGTCACCGAATCGCTGATCGCGGCCGGCGCCGACATCATCTTCGGCCAGGGCAACGGCTCGTCCTTCGGCATGCTGCAGGCGGTCGAGACCACGCCCGCGGCGGATGGCGGCAAGGTGCTGTTCATCGACGTGATCGGCGACAAGTCCCCGATCGACAAGGGCTTCCTGCTCAGCTCGGTGCTGTGGAACCTGGAGCCGGTCTATGCGGCGATGATCGCGGATGTGAAGAACGACAGCTTCGGCAGCCACAACTACGGCATCGCGCTGAAGGACGGTTCGGTCGCGCTGCTGAAGACGCCGCAGATCCCCGAGGAGGTCTGGACCCAGGTGATGGCGGTGAAGGACGAGATCGTCTCGGGCAAGATCACCGTGACGCCGCATTTCGACGCGGCGGCGGTGCATGCGCTGGTGACCGGGAACTGATGCCCCAGGGGCGGGCCCGCGCGGCCCGCCCGTCTTTCGGAGATGAGAATGCCAGACGGACAGACCTTCCCGGCCGCGGCGATGCCGGTCGCCGGCCCGCCGCCGATCGTCACGCTGCAGGGCGTGACCAAGCGTTACCCCGGCATCGTGGCGAACGACAGCATCGACATGGAGATCCGCGCCGGCGAGGTGCACGTCCTTCTGGGCGAGAACGGCGCCGGCAAGTCGACGCTGGTCTCGATGCTCTCGGGGCTGCAGCAGCCCGACGCGGGCCGGATCCTGATCGACGGAATCGAGCGGCCGATCGCCTCGCCCGCCGTCGCGCTCGAGATCGGGATCAGCACGGTGTTCCAGCACTCGATGCTGGTGCCGAGCCTGACGCTGGTGGAGAACGCGACGCTCGGCCGGCCGTGGTGGCGCCGGCCCGACCGTGCCGGCACCGCGGCGGCGATGGCGGCGATGGCCGGGCGGATCGGCGTCAGCCTCGATCCCGCGGCGCTGACCAGCACGCTGTCTCTGGGTGAGCGGCAACAGGCCGAGATCGTGCGGGCGCTGATGCGCGGCGCGCGTTTCCTGATCCTTGACGAGGCGACGGCGATGCTGACCCCGCATGACGCGGCGCGGCTTGGCGCGCTGATGCGGCGGCTGGCCTCGGAGGGGGTGGCGGTGGTCTTCATCACCCACAAGCTGAACGAGGCGGTGGAATACGGCGACCGGGTGTCGGTGTTGCGGCTTGGGCGTAAGGTGGGCGGCATCGCCCCGGAACAGCTGCGCTCGATGGGGGCCGAGGCCGCGACCGCCGAGGTGGTGCGGCTGATGTTCGGCACGAGCGACATGGGGGCGGGCGCCGCCGCGCGGCCCGCGCCGCTGCCGGCCGAGGCGCTGCACACGCCGGTGCTCGAGCTGCTCGCGCTCTATGCCGAGGCGGCCGCGGTGCCGCTGTCGAACATCGAGTTCAAGGTGCATCCGGGCGAGATCCTGGGCATCGCCGGCATCGACGGCAACGGGCAGAAGCAGCTCGCCGAGGCGATCGCCGGGCAGGCGCCGGTCTCGGACGGGCGGATCCGGCTGGACGGGGCCTATATCGACCGGCTGTCGATCGGGGCGCGGCGCGATCTCGGGTTGCGCTATGTCACCGACGACCGGCTGGGCGAGGGCACGGTGGGCGGCTTTTCGGTGGCGCTGAACCTGCTGCTGAAGGAGATCGGCGCGCCGCCCTATTGGGAGCATGGCCTCGAGCGACCGGCGGCGATCCGCGCCAATGCCGAGGAGAAGCGGCGCGCCTTCGACATCCGCACCCCCTCGGTCGAGACGCCGGTGGGCAAGCTGTCTGGTGGCAACATCCAGAAGGTGCTGCTGGCGCGCGAGCTGACCGGCACGACCCGCGCGGTGATCTTCAACAAGCCGACCTACGGGCTCGATCTGGCGAATATCGCCGCCACCCGCGCCCGGATCCGCGAGACAGCCGCACGCGGCGCCGCGGTGCTGCTGATCTCGACGGAGCTCGACGAGATCCTTGAACTGAGCCACTGCATCGCGGTGATGGACCAGGGCCGGATTGCCGGCATCGTGCCGAATGACGATGCGGCACGGCGCCGGATCGGCGAATTGATGAGCGGGGTGAGCCGGGAATGAGCGAGACCACAAGTGACATCGGCGACAGCCGTGCGGCGCCTTCGGTCCTGCGCCGCGAGATCTGGGGGGTGCTGGCGATGAGCCTCGGCCCGGTGCTGGCGGCTTTCGTGCTGTCGGGGCTGATCCTGCTGCTGATGCAGGTGAACCCGTTTTCCTATTACGGCTATGTCTTCGGGCGCGGCCTGTTCTCGCCCACCGGCGTGCAGGCGACGCTGACCCGGATGGGGCCGCTCCTGCTGCTGGCGGCAAGCCTGATCGTCGCCTTCCGCGCCGGGATCTGGAACCTTGGCGGCGACGCGCAATTCCTGATGGGGGCGGTCTTTGCCGCGGCCTGGACGCCCCTGATGGTGCCGCATGTGCCGGTCTGGGTGGCGCTGCTGGCGGGGATGGCGGTCTCGGCGGGGTTCGGGGCGCTCTGGGGCCTCGTGCCGGCCTTCCTGCGCGCCTATCAGGGGCTGAACGAGATCATCACCACGCTGATGATGAACTTCCTCGGCCTGTCGCTCGCCTCGGTTCTGGTCAAGCTGGTCTTCCTCGACCCGGCGACGACGGTGCCGCAGACCCGCACCCTGGCCGTCGAGGACCGGCTGCCGACGCTCGGCGCCACCACGATCTCGAGCGGGCTGCTGATCGGGCTCGTCGCGGTGCTGGCGGTGCATTTCGTGATGACCCGCACCGCCTTCGGGCTGCGGCTGCGCGTCGTCGGCGCGAATGCCGGGGCGGCGGTGCATGCGGGGCTGGCGGTGCCGGCGCTGACCGTCGCGGTCTTCGCGATCTCGGCGGGTTTCGCGGGGCTTTCGGGCGGGGTCGCGATCCTTGGGCAATATGGCAACGTGCGGGCGGACTGGAACCCGGCCTATGCGATGTCGGTGGTGCCGCTGGTCTTTCTCGCCCGCTTCAACGGCTTTGCCGCGATCGGCTTCGTGGCGCTGTTCTCGATCCTGTCGATCGGCTCGGAAAGTGCCGCGCGGCGGATGGGGGTGCCGAATTACTTCACCCTGGTCACCGTGGCGATCCTGCTGATCGTGCTGGGCCTTGCGGAATACTGGGGCGCGCGGCAGCGCCAGAAGGCAGGAGCCTGAGATGACGCTTTTCACCGATACCTTCCTGATCGCGCTGCTTGCGGGGGTGGTCGCGGCCGGGGTGCCGCTGCTGCTGGCAGGCTTGGGCGAACAGCTCTCGGAAAAGGCCGGCGTGCTCAACGTCGGCATCGAGGGGATGATGCTCGGCGGCGCCTACCTCGGCTTCTATGTCGCCTGGGCGAGCGGGAGCACCGGGCTCGGCTTCCTCGCCGGCGCCCTTGGCGGCATGATGGTGGCGGCGCTGATGGTGCTGTTCTGCGTGCGGCTCGGCCTGAACCAGATCGTGATCGGCATCGCGCTGACGCTTGGTGCTGAGGGGGCGACGGCGCTGCTGCACCATGTGCAGTTCTCGCGCCTCTATCCGCGCCTGCCCGAGGTCGCGACTTGGCGCATCCCGGGGCTGGCCGAGATCCCGATCGTCGGCCCGGCGCTCTTCGACCGCGAGCCGGTGGTCTATCTCGCGCTCGCGTTGGTGCCGGCTTTCGTCTGGCTCTACCGCCGCACCCATCTGGGCCTGGCGATCCAGGCCGCCGGCGACAAGCCCGCCGCGCTCGATTCCGCGGGGGAAAGCGTGCTGGCGATCCGTGCGCTTTCGGTGCTCGGTTGCGGCGCGCTGGTCGGGCTCGGCGGTGCCTTCATGTCGATCGCGGCGGCGGGGGTCTTCGTGCCCTTCATGACGCATGGCAACGGCTTCATCGGCATCGTGCTGGCGATGCTGGCACGCGGCCGGCCGCTGTGGGTGCTGCTTGGCGCGGCCCTGTTCGGGGCCTGCCTCTCGGCCGCCACGGCGCTGCAGGTCGCGGGCGTCGACATCCCGACCGACGTGGTGCAGATGCTGCCCTTCGCCGCGGTGATGGCGGTGCTGCTGATCGCCGGGCGCAACGCGAAACTCCCTGCGGCGCTTGGCGCCGCCTATGTGCGCGGCGAGCGCTGAGCGCGGCCTTGAGAGAGCGGGAGGCGGCAGCGGCCGCTTCCCGCGCCTGCAGCGCGCCTGTTGCTCCGCGCCGCCGGGAGATCGAGCTGCGGACACTAGGCCCCCTGACCCTGCTGGGGGCAGCACCGGCATCAGGTTTCCGGTTGGGGCTGGTGCGCATCGCGGACGCCAATCGGCTGTGTCCGGAGGGCGCTCTGGGAGCGATGCTCTGCCGATCGCATCCGAGGCCCGATCGAGGCGAGGATGCGCGGCCTCGGCGGCCAGCTCTTCCTCATCCGGGCAAAGCTCCCCTTGCCGCTCCACCACGTCCAGCGGTTGTAACGGGCCAGACGCCCGCGGCGCATCGCGCCACGGCAAGCCATTGCGATTGATGAAGACTATCCCGCTCAGCATACGTCTGTCACCGCCCGGTGGCCTGTCATGGCGTCTGGGGAAGGAGGCGGATCAGAAAACAGTCCGGGGGACTGTTTTCCCGACGAACGGCGCGCGCCGCGCCATCTGCGTGCTGGTCAGCCGGAAAAGATTGCGCATCGGTCAGTCTCCCAGCAGGGGCTGACACATGTCGAAAAACAAGATCAATGGGGGCTGACCGCCAAGAATCATCTGTTACGCCTCTTCTGCCATCCGGCACATCGGGTGGCGGGTGGCGGATGGCGGGTGGCGGGTGGTCGTGGCGCTCGCTTCGCAACGGCCTTGGCGATGCTGGTGCCGGTGCCGGCGCTCCTGTCGTCCCTGCTGGCTTAACCCAATGATCATTGTGGTAACGCATCCCGTGCAGATCCGGGGGCAGGGTCTCGCGCTGCCTGCCGTTTCGATGCCCCTATCCGGTCGCGGAGGAAATCCCGGTGCCGCGGTTGAAAATCGTTGACAGTCGCCGGCATCGACGTCTCACATGAGATAACGATTGTTATCTACGGTTGAGACCGGCCGGGCGGATGGCGGTGCTGGGGACAGCAGGGAAGGCGGGACGGGATGGACGGGACGGCATCGGCGGCGGGCGGTGAGATCGCCTTCAGCTTCAACGGGCGGCGGCTGACGGGGCGGGCGGGGGACACGCTGGCGGCCGCGCTGTGGCGCAACGGCATCCGCCGGGTGGCGACGACGCGCAAGCGGCACCTGCCGCTCGGGCTGCTCGGGGCCTCGGTCTCGGGCAGCCTCGCGCGCGTCGACGGCATCCCGAACGTGCGGCTCGATCAGGTGCCGCTGCGCGCCGGCGCACAGGTCCGCGCACAGAACTGCTGGCCCGGGCCGGGGCTTGATGTGACGCGGGCGCTGTCGCTCGTGCCGGCGCCGTGGCTCTATGGCGGCTTCGAGCATGGCGCGCTGATGCCGCGCTCGCCGCGCGCCTTTCGGCTGGCGGAAAAGGTGATGAGCCATCTGGCCGGCATGGCCGATCCGCCGGCGCCGCGCCCGGGGCAGGCGGTGCCGGGCAGGCGGGTCGAGGTTGACCTGCTTGTCGTCGGCGGCGGCGTCGAGGGGCGGCGCGCGGCGAATGCCGCCGCGGCCGGGGGCGCGCGCGTCGCGCTGGTGACCCGGTCGGCCGCGGCCGGCACGGCGCGCGATCCGGCCCGGGCCGCGGTGCCGCTTGCGCCCCAGGTGCAGGTCTTCGCCGAGACCGAGGTCTTCGGCCTCTACCGCGGCGGCGAGATCGTGGCGGCGGCGCCCCATGATGCCACGCGCGGCGGGCTCGTCTTCGTGCCGGGCCGGGTGGTGCTGGCGACCGGGCGCCGGGCGATGCCGCCGCTGGTGCCCGGCAACCACCTGCCCGGGGTGATCGACGCGCGCGCCGCGCTGCGCCTGGCGCTCGATCATGGCGTTGCGCCGGGGCGCAGGATCGCGGTCTTTGCCGAGGATGCCTGCGCGGCAGCAGAGCTTGCGCGCCGCCTTGCGCCTTCGGGGGCGTGCTGCGTCCACGCCGGCCCGCGCGCCGGGCTGCGCCGCATCCTTGGCCGGAACCGGGTGACGGGCGTCGAGGTGGACGGGCGCCTCCGCTGCGATTGCGTGATCTTTGCGGGCGACGCGCGGCCCGATCCCGGACTGCCGTTTCAGGCCTCGGCCGCCGGCTGCGTGCAGCTGCGCCCGGGCGAGATCCCGGCGCGGGTGGCGCTTGCGGGCAGTTGCGCAGGGCCGGTCGCGCCGCTGGCGCTGCCGGCGGTGCTCGACGATGCGGCCTATGTCTGCGCCTGCATGGATGTGACGGTGGGCGAGCTGCGCCACCACATCGACCGTGGCATCACCGATCTCGAGGTGCTCAAGCGCCTCACCTCCTGCGGCATGGGGCCGTGTCAGGGCTTTCCCTGCTGGGAGACGATGGCCGCGGTTGTCGCGCAGCTCGCGCCGCAGGCCGTGCAGCGCGTGCCAAGGCCCAGCCACCGCGCCCCGCGCCGGGCGCTGACCGTGGCGCAGGCGGCGGGGATGGAGGGGCTGGTCGCCCCCGATGTCCGCCCGGCAAGTGGCCCCGAGGGAGGGTATGAATGATGAAGATGCAAGATGCGGCGCTGCCGTCGCAGGCCTCGGTGGTGATCGTGGGCGGCGGCATCCAAGGGCTGGCCTGCGCCTTCAACCTTGCCCGCAACGGGCGCAAGGGGGTGCTGGTGCTCGATGCGGGCTATTGGCAGGGCGGGGCCTCGGGGCGCAACGGCACGCTGATCCGCGGCGGCTTCGGCTCGCAGGCCTGGATCGAGCTGTTCGAATTCTCGACCCGCTGCTGGCAGGATCTGTCGCGCACGCTCGGCCACAACACCATGTTCTCGCGCCGCGGCTATACCATGGTGGCCGAGACCGAACGCACGGCGGGGGTTCTGAACGACACCATCCGCCTGCACCACCAGTATGGGGTGAAGGCCGAGCTGCTCTCGGGGCAGGGCGTGCGCCGCGTGCTGCCGGCGATCCGGCACGACAAGGTGCTGAACGCGATCCATCTGGCCGATGGCGGTGTCGCGCCGCATCACGCCGGGATGAAGGCCTTCCATGCCGCCTGTCTCGAGGCCGGGGTCGATGTCCGCTATCGCACCCGGGTGACCGGGATCGAGACGCAGAACGGCCGTGCCGCGGCGGTTCTGCTGGGTGACCACCGGATCGCGGCAGAGACGATCGTCGTTGCGGCGGGGGGCTTCAACCTGACGGTGGCCGAGATGGCCGGCGTCACCGTGCCCGGCCATTCGATGCGGATCGAGGCGATGGCGCTCGAGCCGATCCGGCCGCTGATCGGCCCCGGCATCGCGCTGATCGACAGCCTGTGCTACATGCACCAGACCGCGCGCGGCGAGGTGGTGGGCGGCACCGAGGTGCCCGAGCGGCCGCGGATGAGCCTGACGGCCGATTTCCCGGTGCTCGCCCGCACGGCGGGCGTCTATGCCCGGCTTTTCCCGCAACTCGCCGAGCTGCGCATCCTGCGGCACTGGGCGGGGCTCATTCATGCGACGCCCGACTGGGCGCCGCTGATCGGCCCGCATCCGGAGCTGCGCGATCTGTGGTTTTCGGCCGGCTGGTCCTATGGCTGGACCGGCGGGCCCGGCACCGGGGTGCTGCTTGCCCGCTCGATCGCCGAGGGCAAGGTGGAGCGCCGGTTGCAGCCCTTCGCGCTTGACCGTTTCCTGCGCGGTGCACCGCTCACCGACAAGACGATTGTTATGTAATCTTGCGCCTGCGCGGCGGCGGCGGCACGATGTGGCCGGACCCGCGCCCGCCAGAACGAAACGACGAGACCGATGTCAGAACCCAGACAGAACCCGATCGAGCGGATCACCGATGCGGTCTGCGACGTGCTTGCCGAGCAGGGCGTCACCGCGCTCAGCATGCGCAATGTCGCGGCGCGCGCCGATGCCACGATCGGGCTCATCACCCATCACTTCCCGAACCGCGCGGCGATGGTGAAGGCCGCGGTGCGGGCAAGCTGGCTCCGGGATCAGGCGGTCGTGGTCTGGCCCGAGACCGCCGACCGGGCCGCGGTGCTGCGCGCGGTCAAGGTCTTCCTGCCGCTCGACGCGGCGCGGCGCCGGCAGCTCTCGGTCTGGATCGGCTATTGGGCGCTGACCCAGCACGATGCCGGGCTGCACGAGATCCATGACGAGGTCTATGCGGCGCTGCGCGGCCATCACCTGCGCTGGATCCGCACGCTTGGCTTTCCGCCCGAGGAGGCCGAGCGCCTTGCCGACCGGCTTTGCGTCTCGCTCGACGGGTTGCTGCTTTATGCGCTGCTCTACCCGGCGCACTGGACGCCCGAGCGCCAGCTCGAGGCGGCGCGCGGGATGATCGACGATGTCTTCGCCCGCGCCCCGCGGCCGGGGCCGGGGGGCTGAACGGTGCCCGGGGCTGAAATTCACCATAGTGAAATTCCGGCGCGGCGGAGGCTTCTGCCTCGGAGATTTCATTATTGTGCAGATTTTCTAGCCTGAACTCCGGAATATACCGCTCGTTTTTACCGATTCTGGTGACAAAATTTCATTTAACTAAAGAATCAGTTTGACTGATTTCGTTTTTGTGACGACGCTCCGAGTCACCAACAAGGGAGCCAAGAATGCAGAACAATCTGTGGCGCGCGCTGCTGGCCGGGGCCTTCGTGCTGACCGCCGATGCGGCGCTGGCCGAAACCACCCTCACCGTGTCGAGCTATGGCGGCGGCTATCAGGAGGCCCAGGCCAAGGCCTATTTCGCGCCTTTCGCCGCCGCCCACCCCGAGATCACCATTCGCCAGGACAGCCCCTCGAGCAACGCCAAGCTGAAGGCGATGGTCGAAAGCGGCGCGGTCGACTGGGACATCATGGTCACCGATGACAGCTTCGGGCTCGACAGCGATGCCGAGTGGCTCGAGCCGATCGACTACACGATCGTGAACCGCGACAAGTTCATCCCCGGCACCGCCGGCACCTATCGCATCGCCTCGGACATCGAGGCGACGGTTCTGGCCTATAACGCGACCGAGTTCGCCACCGCGCCGCAGGGCTACAAGGACTTCTTCGACCTCGAGAAATTCCCCGGCATGCGCGCGGTGTGGAAATACGCGCCGAGCGGCATCTTCGAGACCGCGCTGCTGGCCGACGGGGTGCCCGCCGACAAGCTCTATCCGCTGGATGTCGAGCGCGCGCTGAAGAAGCTCGACACGATCAAGGACCACATCGTGTGGTGGGATACTGGTGCGCAATCCGAGCAGCTTCTCGACAGCGGCGAGGCGAGCATGGGCCTCGTCTGGGTCGGCCGCGCGGTCAGCGGCGCCGAGCGGGGCATCAAGATCGACTGGACGCAGTGGACCTCGCAGACCGGCTTCTGGGTGGTGCCGAAGGGCACGAAGAACCGCGAGGCGGCGATGAAGGCGCTCGAGTTCTTCACCGAACCCGCGCAGCAGATCGCCTTCACCCAGTACATGCCCTATGGCCCGTCGAACAAGACCGCGGTCGCAGGGGTGAGTGAGACCTTCAAGGGCAACCTGCCGACCGATCACCTCGACAACCGGGTGCTGATGGATGCCGACTGGTGGGCGAAGAACGGCGCCGATGTCGACATGCGTTTCCAGGAATGGCTGCTCGAGTGAGCGCCGCGCCGCGCGCCTGACACCAAGATCTTCCGGCCCGCGCGATGGCGGGCCGGACGCCAAGACCCCGAAGGCCTGACATGACCCTTTCTTCCCCTGCCATCCGCCGCAGTCCGACACTGCTCGAGCGGCTGCCCCGCGGCAGCGCGCTTCTGCTGCCGGCGCTGCTGTTCCTGCTGCTGTTCTACGTCTACCCGCTTGCCCAGCTGATCGGCGCCTCGCTGCCCGGCGGCAGCGGCAAGAACTATGCGCTGATCTTCTCCCGTCCGGTCTTCCTGCGGGTGATCGCCGAGACCTTCCGGGTCTCGCTGGTGGTGATGGCGGTGACGGTGCTGGTGGCCTTTCCCTATGCCTATGCGATGGCGAATGCCGGCCGGCGCGCGCTGCTGTTCCTGACCATCGCGCTCTTGATCCCGTTCTGGGTCAGCCTGCTCCTGCGCTCGTTCTCGTGGATCGTGCTGTTGCAGAACACCGGGCTGGTGAATCAGATGCTGCTGGGGCTGGGCCTGATCGAGAAACCGCTCAAGCTCATTCGCACCGAGACCGGGGTGATCCTCGGCATGGTGCATGTGCTCTTGCCCTATGCGGTGCTGCCGCTCTATTCGGTGATGAAGAAGATCGACATGCGGCTGATGGAGGCCTCGTCGATCTGCGGCGCGAGCTGGTTTCACGGCTTCCGCCGGGTCTATCTGCCGATGGCGCTTCCGGGCGTGCTGGCGGCGGCGATCCTGACTTTCACGCTCGCACTCGGCTTCTACATCACGCCCGCACTGCTTGGCAGCCCGCGCGACATGATGATTGCGCAGATGATCGCCGGGCAATTCTCGGAACAGCTGAACTTCGGCCTCGGCGCGGCGCTCGCCGTGGTGCTGATGGCGCTGACGGCGCTTGCCTTCGCGGTCTTCGGCCTCGGCCGGATGCTGCTTTCGCGGAGGGCCGCGGCATGATGACGGACCGTCTGCGCAAGACCCTGTTCTGGGCCTTCGTCTGCGCCACTGCGCTCTTCCTGCTGGTGCCGACGCTGATCATCGTGCCGATGTCCTTTTCCGCGGGCAACCGGCTGGTCTTCCCGCCCGAGGGCTTCTCGCTGCGCTGGTATGGCAAGGTGCTGAGCGATCCCGACTGGCGCGCGGCGCTGGGCAACAGCCTGCTGGTGGGCTCGGCCACCGCGGTGCTCGCCTCGGCGCTCGGCACGGCGGCGGCGATGATGCTGAACGCGGCGAGCTTCCGCGGCAGGGCGCTGGTGCTTGGCTTCCTGCTCAGCCCGATGGTGACGCCGGTGATCGTCTTCGGCGTCGGCAGCTACCTTGTCTTCGCGCGCTGGGGGCTGGCGGGCACTCATGCCGGGCTGATCGCCGCCCATACCGTGCTCGCGATCCCCTTCGTGCTGGTCTCGGTGCTCGCGAGCCTGCGCATGGTGAACCCGAACCTTGCGCTCGCCAGCGCCGGGCTTGGCGCCTCGCGCCTCTTCACCTTCCGCCGGGTGACGCTGCCGCTCATTCTGCCCGGCGTGATCTCGGGCGCGGTCTTCGCCTTCATCACCTCGTGGGACGAGGTGGTGGTGGCGATGTTCGTCGCCGACACCGGCACCCGCACCGTTCCGATCATGATCTGGAACCAGGTGCGCACCAGTCTCGACCCCGCCACCGCCGCCGTCGGCGCGATCCTGATCGCGGTCTCGGCGCTTGGCGTGGTGCTGTCCTACACCCTGAAGGAGTCCGACCGATGAGTTTTCCGCACAAGGCGCTGCAGCTCGAGCAAGTGAGCAAGCACTACGGCGAGGTGAGGGCGCTCGACGACGTTTCCTTCGAGCTGAAGAAGGGCGAGTTCCTGACCATGCTCGGGCCCTCGGGCTCGGGCAAGACGACGACGCTGCGGGTGATCGCTGGCTTCGTCGAGCCGAGCAGCGGCGCGCTTCTGATCGACGGGCGCGACATGACCGGCGTCACCCCGCAGCGGCGCAACATCGGCATGATGTTTCAGGACTATGCGCTTTTCCCGCACATGACGGTGCTCGAAAACGTCGCCTATCCGCTCGAGACCCGCGGCGTGAAGCGCTCCGAGCGCGAATCGCGGGCGCGCGAGATGCTGGGCATCGTCGGGCTTGCCGATTTCGCCAAACGTTTCCCGAAGCAGATGTCGGGCGGCCAGCAGCAGCGCGTGGCGCTGGCCCGCGCGCTCGTCTTCCACCCCGATATCGTGCTTCTCGACGAGCCGATGGCGGCGCTCGACAAGAAGCTGCGCGGGCAGATGCAGATCGAGATCATGCATATCGCGCGCAAGGTCGGCGCGACGGTGGTCTCGGTCACCCATGACCAGGAAGAGGCGCTGGTGATGTCCGATCGCATCGCCATCTTCCGCGCCGGCCGCCTTGCCCAGATCGGCACGCCGCAGGAGCTTTACACCCGGCCGAACTCGGAATTCGTCGCCGATTTCATCGGCGAGGCGAACCTGTTGCGCGGCACGGCACGGCGCGAGGCGGGCCTGTGCCGGCTCGAGGGGCCGGGCTGGCAGGCGATCCTGCCCGCGGGCGATCCGCGCGCGCCGGCAAAGACCGCGGCGGTGACGGTGGTGCTGCGCCCCGAGGTGATCGCGCTGGCGGCCGAGGGCGAGCGGCCGGCGAACGCGCTCTCGGGCACGATCGAGGACCGGATCTATCTCGGCGTCGAATACCGGCTGATCGTGCGCCTTGCCGACGGCTCGGCGGTGCAGGTGCGCAGCCGCGAGCTTGGGCGGATTGCGGCGCTGGCGCAGGGCGATGCCGTCACCCTGAGCTGGCGCGACGCGGATTTCGTCGTGATCCCGGGCTGAGGCCCGGTCCGGCCGTATCGGGTTTGACCGCGCGGCCGCGCGCCCGCACTCTGGACGCATTCTTCCCATTCGTTTCCGAAGGACCCCCATGACTTCCGACATTGACCCCGCCGAGCCGCAAGGCGACACCGCCGCGCCCCCGTCCCGCCGCGCCGCCGCCGAACCGAGCGAGGCCGACAGCATCGGCATGCGCCTGCGCGCGGAGCGGCTGAAGCAGGGCATGACGCTTGGCCGCCTGTCCGAGGAGGCGGGGCTGTCGATCGGCGCGCTGTCGCAGGTCGAGCGCGGCCTCGTCTCGCCGACGGTGCGCACGATCTATGCGATTGCCGGCGTGCTCGGCATCTCGCCCGCTGCGGTGATCGACCCGGTCGGCGCGCAGGCGGCGGCGCCCGAGGACAGCCCCTTCATCGTGCGTCGCACGGCCCAGCCCAAGGTGCTTGATACCAATGGCGTGACCAAGCTGCTGGCGACCCCGATCGGCCATTCGCGCTACAAGGGCTATGTCGTCACCATCGCCCCGGGCGGCAGTTCGGGCGAGAACAGCTATGCCCATGAGGGCGAGGAGGTGGGCGTGGTCACCGCCGGCAGCTTCTCGCTGCAGATCGAGGGGCGCATCCATCTGCTCGGCCCGGGCGACAGCTTCACCTTCCCGAGCACGCTGCGCCACCGCTTCTTCAACGACGGCGACGTGCCCGCCGAGGTGATCTGGGTGAACAGCACGAGCTGAGCGCGCCCGGAGTGCACGACAATGGCCAACAGGCGAACAGGAGAGAGACGGTGAAAAGCAGTCAGGAGAGTTTTGCGGACTCTCTGTGGTGGAACGAGAGCGAGGAACCGCCGTGCGGTTTCGCACCGCACACGGGGCAGAGCGAGGTCGACGTGGCGATCGTGGGCGGCGGCATCACCGGCGTCTCGGCGGCGCTGCATCTGGCCGAGGCGGGGCTACGCGTCGCGCTGTTCGAGGCGCGGCACATCGGCTTTGGCGCCTCGGGGCGCAATGGCGGGCAGGTGATCCCGGGGCTGAAATACGACCCCGAGGATCTGGTGGCGAAATACGGGCCCGACCGCGGCGGCCGGCTGGCCGAGATGGCGGGCGGTGCGGCCGATCTGACCTTCGATCTGATCGCCCGCCACGGCATCCGTTGCAACCCGGTGCGCGGCGGCTGGATCCAGGCCGCGCATTCGCCCCATGCGCTCGAGGCGGTGACGACGCGCGCCCGGCAATGGCAGGCCCGCGGCGTGCCGGTCGAGATCCTGTCGCGCGACGAGGTGGCGGCGCGCACCGGCACGGCCAGCCAGTTCGGCGGCTGGCGTGACCCGCGTGCGGGCGCGATCCAGCCGCTCGATTACACCCGGGGGCTGGCGCGGGCGGCCGCGCGGGCAGGGGCGATGCTTTACGAGCAAAGCCCGGTGCGCGGGCTGAGCCGCGCGCCCTCGGGCTGGAGTCTGCAGATCGGTCAGGGGCGCTGCACGGCGCGCCGGGTGATCCTCGGCACCAATGCCTATACCGACGGGCTGAAGCCCGGCCTCGCGCAGTCGGTGCTGCCGGTGCAGAGCATGCAGCTTGCGACCGATCCGCTGCCGGCGGAACTGGCGGCGCGGGTCATGCCGGGCGGGGTGATGATGTCGGAGACCCGCAAGCTCGCCTTCTACATGCGCCAGACCCCGCGCGGCGGGCTGATGATCGGCGGCCGCGGTGCGGTGGGCGACGGCGAGGATGCGCGGCTGATGGCGGCGCTCGAGCGTGGCATGCTGAAGCTTTTCCCCGATCTCGCCGGCGTGCCGGTGCGCTATCGCTGGTCGGGGCATGTGTGCCTGTCGCTCGACGGGCTGCCGCATTTCCACGAGCCCGAGCCCGGGCTGATCTGTCTGCTGGCCTATAACGGGCGCGGCGTGGCGCTGGCCTCGGCCTTCGGGCGGATGCTCGCCGGGGAGATCGCCGGGCGGGGCGAGGCGGTCTATCCGCGCACGCCGCTGCGCCGCATTGCCTGGCACGCGTTGCGCCGCCCGGTGATGGGGCTTGGCGTGCGCTGGTACTGGCTGAAGGACGGCCTCGGCTTCGCCTCGAAATGACCTCACCGGCCGGGCGGGGCGCAGATGCCGCGCCCGCCCGGCCACGCATCCCGAACCGGCGGCCCTTGCCGCCCGAACCCGGCCGGGAGCCCCGGCCAAGAACGGAGCTGACATGACCGATACCCGCAAATTCTTCATCGACGGGGCCTGGGTGGACCCGGTGTCCCCGGCTGAGATCGAGGTGATCGACCCCGCGACCGAGACCGCCTATGCGGTGATCTCGGCCGGCACTGCGGCCGATGTCGAGCGCGCCGTCGCGGCCGCGCGCGCGGCCTTCCCGGCCTGGTCCGCCACGCCGCCGGCCGAGCGCATCGCGCTGCTGAAACGTGTGCTCGAGGCCTACAAGGCCCGCTACGAGGACATGGCGCAGGCGATCAGCCACGAGATGGGCGCGCCGATCACCTGGGCGCGCGAGGCGCAGGCCTATGCCGGGCAGGGCCATCTCGAGGCGACGATCGCCGCCGCCGAGCGCTTTGCCTGGGAGGAAAGCCGCGGCACCACGCAGATCCTGCGCGAGGGCGTGGGCGTGTGCGCGCTGATTACCCCCTGGAACTGGCCGATGAACCAGATCGTGTGCAAGGTCGCGCCGGCGATCGTCGCGGGCTGCACCGTGGTGCTGAAACCTTCCGAGATCGCGCCGATGAGCGGGCTTCTCTTCGCCGAGATCATGGCGGCCGCGGGCACGCCGAAGGGGGTCTTCAACCTGGTGAACGGCACCGGCCCCGATGTCGGTCAGGTGATGGCCGCCCATCCCGAGGTCGACATGGTCAGCTTCACCGGCTCGACCCGCGCCGGCATCATCGTTGCCCGCACCGCGGCCGAGACGGTGAAGCGTGTGGCGCAGGAGCTGGGCGGCAAGTCGCCCAACCTCGTGCTGCCCGATGCCGACCTTGAAAAGGCGGTGCGCGAGGGCACGATCGGGGTGATGAACAACACCGGGCAGAGCTGCGACGCGCCGACCCGGATGCTGGTGCCGCGCGCCCGCCATGCCGAGGCGCTGGCAATCGCGAAGGCCGCGGCCGAGAGCGTGGTGATCGGCGATCCGCGCGACGAGGCGACGACGATGGGGCCGCTCGTCTCGGCGCTGCAGTTCGACAAGGTGCAGCGGCTGATCGAGGCGGGCATCGCCGAAGGCGCGACGCTTGTCACCGGCGGTCCGGGCAAGCCCGCGGGGCGCAACACCGGTTATTTCGTGCGCCCGACCGTCTTCGGCGGTGTGACCAACGACATGACCATCGCGCGCGAGGAAATCTTCGGGCCGGTGCTGTCGATCCTGCCCTATGACACGGTCGAGGAGGCGATCGCGATCGCCAATGACACGGTCTATGGCCTTGCCGCCTATATCCAGTCGGGCAGCCTCGAGACGGCGCGGACGGTGGCGCGGCAGCTGCGCGCGGGCTCGGTCTATGTGAACGGGCCGGCATGGGATCTGTTCGCGCCCTTCGGCGGTTACAAGCAGTCGGGCAACGGTCGCGAATATGCCGATTGGGGCATCCACGACTTCACCGAGGTGAAGGGCGTGTGCGGCTGGAGCTGATCCGGCCGCCGCTTCCCCGGCCCGGCGGGCCGGGGACTTACCGCGAAATGCGGATCGTCAGCGAGAAGGCATAGGCCGGATCGTTCCACCCCTTCCGGCGCCGCTTCGGCGTGTGGAGTGCAGCAGAAAGGCCGGCGTCGGGGACGCCGGCCTTGTGTTCGAGAGGGCGCGGGAGATCAGTTCTTGCGCGTGGCGGTCAGCGCGATCTGCACGCCGACGTTGAAGCCCACCATCGCCTCGTCGGGATAGGTTGCGCCCATGCCGAAGGCGCGCCGGTCGAGCGTGGTCTCGCCGGTCATCGTGGCGGTGTCGCCCGCGATCGTCAGGGTGAAGGGCAGCACCACCGGCACCTCGGTGCCGCGCAGGGTGAGCGTGCCGGTCGCGGTATGGGCCGTGCCCGCGCCGCGGCTGATCGCGGCGGTGAAGGTGGCGCTCGGATGGGCGGCGGTGTCGAAGAACTCGGGCCCCTTCGCCTGATCGCTGACCGAGCCGAGCGCGAGCGTCGTGGTGTCGATCGTCACGGTGACGGTGCCGGTGCCGGTCGCCTCGTCATAGGCGATGTCGGCGGTCCAGGTCGGCAGGCTGCCACTGACCTCGGCGCCCATCTGCTTCACGGTGAAGCCAAGCGTGCCCTGCGTCACCTGCCAGTTGCCGGCAGCGGCAGCAGGCGTCGCGGCGGGGGCAGGCGCGGTCGCTGCGGCCTCGGCGGGCGCGGCGCCCTCCTCGGCGGGCGGCGGCACCAGCAGCGCGACCGAGACCACCGCGGCCCAGACCACCAGCGCAAGGAGCGGGGCAAGCGCCGAGTGCTCGGCGCGGCCGGGGCCCGCCGCGGTGCCGCGGGTCATCCGCGCCAGCGTCGCATCGCGGTCGATCACCACATGCTTCAGCGCGCCGAGGATATGCAGCGCAACCGCGGCATAGAGCACCAGCGCCGAGAGCTTGTGCACGCCTTCGGCGGCATGGGCGACGGCATCCGACTGCGGCACGAAGGGCAGGGTCTGGCCGAAGGGCCACAGGATGGGCGCAAAGCCCGCCTGCGCGGCATGGCTGATCCAGCCCGAGGCCGGCATCACCAGCATTGCGCCGTAAAGCGCCCAGTGCACCAGCTCGGCGCCGAAGGTCTCGAGCCGGCGCTCGGGGTGCAGCGGCGCGGGGCGGGGCTGGACGAGCGCCCACAGGATCCGGGCGAGCGCGGTGAAGAAGGCCGCGACGCCGATCGTCTTGTGCGCGGAATAAAGCGTCTTCAGCGTGTCGATCGTCTCGGCGTTGCGCGGCAGGCTTTCGCCATAAAGGCCAAGCGCGACGGCGCTGAGGATCAGCAATGCGACGAGCCAGTGGAAGGCGCGGGCAAGCGTGCCGTAGGAGGTGGGGGTATTGGAGAGCATCAAAGCCTCGGGCCGTTGTTCGGGACCGGCGCAGGATAGTCGCTTGCGGCCCGGCCGGCCACGCCGGCCTTTGCACAGACGCTGTGCGCAGGAGTTGCCCCGGCGGCAGGGCCGGGCTAGAGGTGGGCAAATTCGGACACGGAGGATGGCATGAGCCGAGCATTTGTTTTCCCGGGGCAGGGCGCGCAGGCGATCGGCATGGGGCGGGCACTGGCCGAGGCATGGCCGGCGGCGGCCGCAGTCTTCGAGGAGGTCGATGCGGCACTGGGCGAGAAGCTGAGCGCGCTGATCTGGGAGGGCGACATCGAGACGCTGACGCTGACCGCGAATGCGCAGCCGGCGCTGATGGCGACCTCGATGGCGGCGATGCGGGCGCTCGAGGCCGAGGGCTTCGCGGTGACCGATGCGGCCTTTGTCGCGGGCCACAGCCTCGGCGAATATTCGGCGCTGTGCGCGGCGGGCAGCCTGAGCATCACCGACACGGCGAAGCTGCTGCGCGTGCGCGGCGCGGCGATGCAATCGGCGGTGCCGGTGGGCGTCGGCGCGATGGCGGCGCTGCTTGGTCTCGATTTCGAGACCGTGACGGCGGTCGCCGCCGAGGCGGCACAGGGCGAGGTCTGTCAGGCCGCGAATGACAACGACCCGGCGCAGGTCGTGGTGTCGGGCGCGAAGGCGGCGGTCGAGCGCGCGGTCGAGATCGCCAAGGCGAAGGGCGCGAAGCGGGCGGTGATGCTGCCGGTCTCCGCCCCCTTCCATTGCGCGCTGATGCAGCCCGCGGCCGAGCGCATGGCCGAGGCGCTGGCAGGCGTCGCGATCCAGCCGCCGGCGGTGCCGGTGGTGGCGAACGTCGTTGCCCATGGCGTCACCGACCCCGAGGAGATCCGCAGGCTTCTGGTGGCGCAGGTCACCGGCTCGGTGCGCTGGCGCGAGAGCGTGCTGTGGATGGTCGGTCAGGGCGTGACCGAGTTCTGGGAGATCGGCGCGGGCAAGGCGCTGTCGGGGATGATCAAGCGCATCGCCAAGGAGACGACGCAGGCGGCCGTGGGCACGCCCGAGGACATCGCCAAGCTGAAGGGCTGAGCCCGGCGGCATCGGGACGGGAAGGGGCGGGGCACCGCCCCTTTTTCATGCCGGCGGCTTCATACCCGGCTGCGCCATCTGACGCGGCGGACCGTCAGAGCAGCGGCCTGCGCGGCCGGTCGCGCCGGTCGCTGACAGGATGATGCCATTCGCGCAGGACGGCGGCGGCGAGGATCAGCAACACCGAGAGGGTGAGCAGCGCAAGGCCGCCCCCGAAACTGAAGATGCCGTCGAAAACAGAGGTGCCCGGAGAGTCCGGCCGGGCGATCGGGGTGATGAATGCCATGGATCTGCCAATTTGGTGAATCTGGGGTCGTCAATTGGGAAGTCATTTTTCAATGCGGCGGACGGTGATGGCGAAAAGCGGCAAATTTATGGCAGAGGCGCCGCGGCTGCGAGGCTGGCGGGACGGGCGGAACGCTGCTAAGGAGACGCGACGGCAATCCGAGGGGAAAGCAATGTTTGATCTGACGGGGAAATCGGCGCTGGTGACGGGCGCTTCGGGTGGCATTGGCGGGGCGATCGCGAAGGCGCTGCATGGCGCGGGGGCGAAGGTCGCGCTGTCGGGCACGCGGGTCGAACCGCTCGAGGCGCTGGCCGCGGAGCTGGGCGAAGGCGCCTATGTCTGCCCGGCGAACCTGTCGGATGCAGACTCGGTCGAGGCGCTGCCGAAGGCCGCGGTCGCGGCGATGGGGTCGCTCGACATTCTGGTGAACAACGCCGGCATCACCCGCGACAACCTGTTCATGCGGATGTCGGACGAGGAATGGCAGTCGGTGCTCGACGTCAACCTGACCTCGGCCTTCCGGCTGATGCGCGGCAGCCTGCGCGGCATGATGAAGGCGCGCTGGGGCCGGATCATCTCGATCTCGTCGATCGTCGGCACGACCGGCAACCCGGGGCAGGGCAACTATGCCGCCGCCAAGGCCGGCCTTGTCGGCATGTCGAAGAGCCTTGCCTATGAGGTTGCAAGCCGCGGCATCACGGTCAACTGCGTCGCCCCGGGCTTCATCGCGACGGCGATGACCGAGAAGCTGAATGACGAGCAGAAGGGCAAGATTCTGGGCCAGATCCCGGCCGGGCGCATGGGGTCTGCCGAGGAAATCGCCGCAGCGGTGCTTTATCTGGCAAGTCCGGAAGCGGGCTATGTCACCGGCGCCACGCTGCACGTCAACGGCGGCATGGCGATGATCTGACGCGCCGCCCGCGCTTGCGAAACGGCTTGCCTTGGGGCATGACTGTGCTATAGGCGCGGGGGAACAGGTCAGGGCCTTTGCCCTGGGCTTTCAGCCCCGGCCGGGGGCGCCAAGCCGCTCTTGCGAGCACGGAATACGGGACGGGCCAAGGCCCTCAAATTGAGGAAGAGACATGAGCGACATCGCTGATCGCGTGAAGAAGATCGTCGTGGAACACCTGGGCGTCGAAGAGGACAAGGTCACCGAGACCGCCTCGTTCATCGACGATCTGGGCGCTGACAGCCTCGACACCGTCGAGCTGGTGATGGCCTTCGAGGAAGAGTTCGGCATCGAGATCCCGGACGACGCCGCGGAAACGATCCAGACCTTTGGCGACGCGGTGAAATTCATCTCGGAAGCCGTCTGATCCTTCCGGACAGAATTTCCTGAACGGCGCCCTTTGCGGGCGCCGTTTTTCATTGCCGGAGGGGGCGATGCGGGTCTTCGTCGCGATCATGCTGCCCGAAGAGGTGGCGGCGCGCCTTGGTGCGCTGCAAGACGAGCTTGGCTGCGGCCGGCCCGTCGCCGCGGAGAACCTGCACCTGACGCTGGCTTTCGCGGGCGAGATCGACCGGATGCAGGCGGGCGAGCTTGATGCGGCGCTCGATGCGATCCGGCTGCCGGGGTTCTGGCTCGCCCCGGCCAGGATCGGCGTTTTCGGTCCGGCCGAGCGGCCGGAGGCGGTGGTCGTGGGGCTGCGCCCCGAGCCCGGGCTCAAGGCGCTGGTGCGCGCCGTCGCGGCGGCCGCGCGGGCGGCGGGGCTGGTGCTGCCGCGGCGCCGCTTTCGCGCGCATGTGACGCTGGCGCGCTTCGGGCGCGATTTCGGCGCGCCGGAGGCCGGCCGGCTGGGGCGCTTTCTGCAGGCGCGGGGAGATCTAGTGCTGCATCCCTTCGAGGTCACGGGCTTCTCGATGATGCGCTCGCACCTGCGCGCCGAGGGGCCGATCTACGAGGAACTTGCGGCCTATCCGCTCGATTTCCCGGGCGCTTTGCCGCGCCGCGGCGGTGCTTGACGTTGCGCGGTTCCGCCTGCGCGTGTATCAGGACGCGAACGAGCACTACTCTGAGAGGTCGAGCATGCGTCGCGTTGTCGTCACGGGTCTGGGTCTGGTCACGCCGCTGGCCTGCGGGGTCGAGGAAACCTGGTCGCGGCTGATCGCCGGGCAGTCGGGCGCGGGCCCGATCACCCGCTTCGACGCGAGCAATGTGACGACCAAATATGCCTGCGAGATCCCGCGCGGCGACGGCACCAACGGCACCTTCAACCCGGACCAGTGGATGGAGCCGAAGGACCAGCGCAAGGTCGACGAGTTCATCCTTTACGCGATGGCGGCCGCCGAGCAGGCGGTGAAGGATTCGGGCTGGATGCCCGAGGACGAGGAGAGCCGCGAGCGCACCGGCGTGATGATCGGTTCGGGCATCGGCGGGTTGCAGACGATCGCCGAGACCGCGGTGCTGATCAAGGAACGCGGGCCGAAGCGGGTCAGCCCGTTCTTCATCCCCGCCTCGCTGATCAACCTTGCCTCGGGACAGGTGTCGATCCGCTTCGGCTTCAAGGGCCCGAACCATTCGGTGGTGACCGCCTGTGCGACCGGCGCCCATGCGATCGGCGATGCGGCGCGGCTGATCATGCTCGGCGATGCCGATGTCATGCTGGCGGGCGGCGCGGAGAATCCGATCTCGGAGATCGGCATTGCCGGTTTCAACGCCTGCAAGGCGCTGTCGACCGCGGCCGAGGACCCGGTGAAGGCATCGCGTCCCTGGGATACGGAGCGCGACGGTTTCGTCATGGGCGAGGGCGCGGGGGTCGTCGTGCTCGAGGAATATGAGCATGCGAAGGCGCGCGGTGCGAAGATCTATGCCGAGGTGCTGGGCTATGGTCTGTCGGGCGACGCCTATCACATCACCGCCCCGGCCGCGGATGGCGACGGCGGTTTCCGCGCGATGAAGGCGGCGGTGGCGCGCGCCGGCATCAGCCCGGGTGACATCGACTACATCAACGCGCATGGCACCTCGACGATGGCCGACACGATCGAGCTTGCGGCGGTCGAGCGCTTCCTCGGCAATGCCGCGGCGCAGGCGACGATGAGCTCGACCAAATCGGCGATCGGGCACCTTCTGGGGGCGGCGGGCGCGGTCGAGGCGATCTTCTGCATCCTCGCGATCCGCGACCAGGTGGCGCCGCCGACGCTGAACCTCGACAACCCGGCCGCCGAGGCGACGATCGACCTCGCGCCGAAGGTGGCGGTGAAGCGCAAGATCGACGTGGCGCTGTCGAACAGCTTCGGCTTTGGCGGCACCAACGCCAGCCTGATCATTGGCAAGGTCCGCGCCTGATGTGGCGGCATATCGTCTCGAACTTCCTGACGGTGCTGATCGTGCTGCTGGTGGCGCTTGGCGGGCTCGTCGCCTGGGCGCAGAAGCAGTACGAGGCGCCCGGGCCGCTGACCCAGGCGGTCTGCCTGAAGGTCGAACCCGGGGCGAGCTTTGCGCGGGTGTCGGAGGAGCTGCGGGCGCAGGGAGCGATCTCGTCGGCCTACATCTTCCGCGCCGGGGCGGATTACGCGAAAAAGAGCGGCGATCTGAAATTCGGCTCCTATCTGATCGGGCCGGGCGCGACGATGCAGGGCATCGTCGAACAGATCACCTCGGGCGGTCCCTCGACCTGCGGCACCGAGCTGAACTATCGCATCGGCGTGACCGGGCAGCAGCTGATCCTGCGCGAGCTTGACCCGGCGACGGGCGACTATGTCGAGCAGGCGAAGTTCGACCCGAAGACCGAGACCCCGCCCGAAGGCTTTGCCGAGGCCGCGGGCAAGGCCGATGTGCGGCTGCGGGTGACCGTGGCCGAGGGCGCGACCAGCTGGCAGATCGTCGAGGCGCTGAAATCGGCCGATTTCCTGCAAGGTGAGATCAAGGCAGTGCCGGCCGAGGGCAGCCTTGCGCCCGAGAGCTATGAGATGAAGCGCGGTTCCGAGCGCAACGGGCTGATTGCCGAGATGGAGAAACGCCAGGCGGCGATCCTGGCCGCGGCCTGGGAGGGGCGCGCCTCGGGCCTGCCCTATTCGACGCCCGAGGAGGCGCTGGTGATGGCCTCGCTCGTCGAGAAGGAGACGGGCATCGCCGAGGAGCGCACGCGGGTGGCGAGCGTCTTCGTCAACCGCATCGAGCAGGGGATGAAGCTGCAGACCGACCCGGCGGTGATCTATGGCGTGACCAAGGGCCAGGGTGTGCTGGGCCGGGGGCTGCGGCAAAGCGAGCTGCGCCGCCAGACGCCCTACAACACCTATGTCGTGGCCGGTCTGCCGCCGACGCCGATCTGCAACCCCGGTCGCGCGGCGATCGAGGCGGCACTGCATCCCGATTCGACGCCCTACCTGTTCTTCGTGGCCGATGGCAGCGGCGGGCACGTCTTCGCGGAGACGCTCGAGGAGCATAACCGCAATGTCGCGAAGTGGCGCGCGCTGGAAAAGGCGGCGCCGACGACCGGCACAAATAACTGATCTTTTAGAGAAACCCCCGGTGATCCCGGGGGTTTCTTTGTGCCAGCGCAACACAACCCTGGATTTAGCGATTGACTTTGCGAACGCTCTGCGGTAGAGATTTGTCATGCTAGGAGAAGTGGGCAAGCGCCGCGGGAAACCGTCGGCGCTTTTTCATTTCGCTCGTGCGGAACAGGCATGAGAGGCGGGTTCACGACACATGGAAATGACCTTCTCGGGAGGGGCTCCGCCGGCAGTCGACCTGCTGACGGAGACCGAGGTTCTGTATCGGGAAATTGCCGGGGAACTGGCGCTGGCGATGCGAGGGGTTCGCCAGGGGAATCTGACGGAGGCGAAGGCCGCCGCGCAGGCGGTGAAGGACCTTCGGGCCGCCTTCCAGATGGTGATGGATGAAAGGACACGCGTTGAAAAACTCCGCAAGCAGGTTGCCGGGGTCGTCGGATCTGGCGAGCTCGACTTCGACGCCGCCCGCGCTGAGATCGGGCGCCGCCTGGCTCGCCTCCGCGACGCCGGAGCAGGTGGATGAGTTTCTCTCCGGGCTGGGCGATGGCGCGCTGCTGGCGCTGCCCTGGATCTTCGAGTTCTGGGCGCTGCCGCATCAGCTGCCGCCCGCGGGCGCCTGGAAGAGCTGGGTGATCCTCGGCGGGCGCGGCGCCGGCAAGACGCGCGCAGGCGCCGAATGGGTGCGCGCGCAGGTCGAGGGGGCGCGGCCGGCGGACCCGGGCCGGGCCAACCGGGTGGCGCTGGTGGGCGAGACCTTCGATCAGGTGCGCGATGTGATGATCTTCGGCGAGAGCGGCATCCTGGCCTGTTCGCCGCCCGACCGGCGCCCGGACTGGGAGGCGGGACGGCGCCGGCTGGTCTGGCCGAATGGGGCGACCGCGCAGGCGCTCTCGGCGCATGAGCCCGAGGCGCTGCGCGGGCCGCAGTTCGATGCCGCCTGGGCCGACGAGCTGGCGAAATGGAAGAAGGCCGAGGACACCTGGGACATGCTGCAATTCGCGCTGCGGCTTGGCGAACATCCGCAGCAGGTGATCACCACCACGCCGCGCAATGTGAGCGTGCTGAAGGCGATCCTGCACAACCCCTCGACTGTCGTCACCCATGCGCCGACCGAGGCGAACCGGGCCTATCTGGCGGCCTCCTTCCTCGAGGAGGTGCGGGGTCGTTATGCCGGCACGCGCCTTGGCCGGCAGGAGCTCGATGGCGTGCTGCTTGACGATGTCGAGGGCGCGCTGTGGAGCACTGCGGGCCTTGAGGCGGCGCGGGTGGACAGCGTTCCGGCGCTTGACCGCATCGTCGTTGCCGTCGATCCGGCGGTGACGGCGGGGGCGGGCTCGGACGAATGCGGGATCATCGTCGCGGGCGTGGTCAGCACCGGGCCGGCCCAGGACTGGCGGGCCTTTGTGCTTGAGGATTGCACGGCGCGGGGGCGGCCGACCGACTGGGCGCGGGCGGCGATCGCGGCGCGCGAGAAATGGGGCGCCGAGCGGCTGGTGGCCGAGGTGAACCAGGGTGGCGATCTGGTCGAAAGCGTGCTCCGGCAGATCGACCCGCTGGTGCCATTCAAGGCGCTGCGTGCCGCGCGCGGCAAGGCGGCGCGGGCCGAGCCGGTCGCGGCGCTCTACGAACAGGGCCGGGTCAAGCACCTGCGCGCGGGCCGGCTGGGCGCGCTCGAGGATCAGCTGTGCCGGATGACGGTGCAGGGCTATCAGGGCCGCGGCTCGCCCGACCGGGCGGATGCGCTGGTCTGGGCGCTGACCGAACTCATCATCGCGCCCTCGGCGCAGTGGCGGCGGCCGCAGGTGCGGGGGCTCTGACCCCCTCTTTCTCCTTGCGTTAAATACCTCACGGGGGTGCGGGGGGGAAACCCCCGCCGCCGACATCGGCAGCAGCCGCACAGCAACCGTTCGGGGCCGGGGTCATTCCCGGCCCCTTTTCCGACCGTGCCCGGGGCCCGGGCCCACATGAAGACGAGGAGAACCGGATGGGGATCAACTTCTTTCGCCGGCAGGCGCCGGAGGCGGCGCCCGAGCGCAAGGCTTCGGTCAGCGGGCGGATCGTGGCGATGGCCACGGGGGCCGGGCGGCCGGTCTGGGGGCCGCGCGACACGAGCTCGCTGACCCGGCTCGGGTTTCTGGGCAACCCGGTGGGGTTTCGCTCGGTGCGGCTGATCGCCGAGGCGGCGGCGGCGGTGCCGCTGATCTGCCAGGACGCCGAGCGGCGCTATGAGGTGCATCCGGTGCTCGACCTGCTGCGGCGCCCGAATCCGGGTCAGGGACGGGCGGAGCTGTTCGAGGCGCTGTTCGGCCAGCTGCTGCTGAGCGGGAACGGCTATCTCGAGGCGGTGGTGCCCGAGCCCGGGCTGCCGCGCGAGCTGCATGTGCTGCGCGCCGACCGGATGTCGGTGGTGCCCGGGGCGGATGGCTGGCCCGTCGCCTATGACTATGCCGTGGGCGGGCGGCGGCACCGTTTCGACATGACCGGCCACCCCGATCCGATCTGCCATATCCGCAGCTTTCACCCGCAGGACGACCATTACGGGCTGAGCCCGTTGCAGGCGGCGGCGGTGGCGATCGAGGTGCATAATGCCGCCTCCGGCTGGTCGAAGGCGCTTCTGGACAACGCCGCGCGGCCCTCGGGCGCGATTGTCTACCGGGGCGCGGATGGTCAGGGGACGCTGGCGCCCGAGCAATACGAGCGGCTGGTCTTCGAGATGGAAACGCATCATCAGGGTGCGCGCAACGCGGGGCGGCCGATGTTGCTCGAGGGGGGGCTCGACTGGAAACCGATGGGGTTTTCGCCCTCGGACATGGAGTTTCACGAGACAAAGGCCGCCGCGGCGCGCGAGATCGCGGTGGCCTTCGGGGTGCCGCCGATGCTTCTGGGCATCCCCGGCGACGCGACCTATGCGAATTATGCCGAGGCGAACCGGGCCTTTTACCGGCTGACCGTGCTGCCCTTGGCGACGCGGGTCGCGGCGGCGGTGGCGTGGTGGCTGTCGGGCTTTCTGGGCGCCGCGATCGAGCTGCGCCCGGATCTCGACCAGGTGCCGGCACTCGCCGCCGAGCGCGATGCGCAGTGGAAGCGGATCGGCGAGGCGAGCTTTCTCACCGATGCCGAGAAACGCGCGGCCCTTGGCCTGCCGCCGCTGGCGGAGGGCTGAGATGGCGACGGGCGGGTCGCGTTTCCTGAAGGAGCCCTTCGAGGTTCACGAGCAGCGCTTCGAGGCAACTGAGCGGATCATGGAGCTGCAGTTCCACCAGGTCGAACGGCGGCTCGAGAAGATCGAGGCGATGATCCTCGGGCTCGAGAAACGGCTGTGGATGACCGTCTATGGCGTCGCGGCAGTGATCCTGACGCAAGCGGTCCAGGGCCTTTTGCAATACGCTCCCAGATGAGGATGTCGACATGAATTCAGAGGATTGCGGGCTGGAGCTGAAGTTCTGCGCAAGCGGGCAGGCGGTGACGGTGCAGGACGGCGCGGCGATCGCGGGCTATGCGAGCCTTTTCGGCCTGCCCGATCAGGGCGGCGACGTGGTGGCGCCGGGTGCCTATGCCCGCTCGCTCGCCGCGCTGAAGGCGCGGGGCGGCACGGTGAAAATGCTCTGGCAGCACGACCCGACGCAGCCGATCGGCGTGTGGGAGGAGATCTTCGAGGATGCGCGCGGGCTTTACGTCAAGGGGCGGTTGCTGCTCGATGTCGCGAAGGCGCGCGAGGCGGCGGCGCTGATCGGTGCGGGGGCGATCGACGGGCTGTCGATCGGCTATCGCACGGTGCGCGCGGCGAAGGACGCGAAAGGCCAGCGGTTGCTGGCCGATCTGGAGCTGTGGGAGGTGTCGCTTGTCACCTTCCCGATGCTCCGCGAGGCGCGGGTGGCGGCGAAGGGCGAGAGCCCCGAGGCCGCGATCTGGCGCGATCTGGCCGAGGCGCTGGCAGGCGCCGCGGCCGAGCTGGCCGGGCGCTGAGCCGGCCCCATCGCGAAAGAGGTGCAAGGATGACGACCGAGTTCAAGGCCCGGTCCGGGGCGGAGCCGTCCGCGGAGCCGGCGCCGGCCGCCGCGGTGAAGACTGCGCTGTCCGGTTTCCTGAAAGAGATCAAGGGCTTTCAGGAGGAAGTGGAGACGAGGATGCAACAACAGGAAGAGCGTTTGACCATGCTGCAGAGCAAGACCTTCACCGGGCGTCCCGCCCTTGCCACCGCGGCCTTCGAGGAGGCGCCGCACCAGAAGGCCTTTGCGGCCTATCTGCGCTCGGGCGATGACGACGGGCTGCGCGCGCTGAGCCTCGAGGGCAAGGCGCTGAACACTGCGGTGGCCGCCGAGGGCGGCTATCTCGTCGACCCGCAGACCTCGGAGACGATCCGCGGCGTGCTGCGCGCGACCGCCTCGATCCGCCAGGTGGCGGCGGTGGTGAATGTCGAGGCGAGCTCCTATGACGTGCTCGTCGACCGCAGCGAGCTCGGCTCGGGCTGGGCCAGCGAGACCGCGACGCTGAGCGAGACGACGACGCCGCAGATCGAGCGGATCTCGATCCCGCTGCATGAGCTTGCCGCGATGCCGAAGGCGAGCCAGCGGCTGCTGGACGATTCCGCCTTCGACATCGAGACCTGGCTTGCCAATCGCATCGCCGACCGCTTCGCCCGGGCCGAGGCGGCGGCCTTCGTCTCGGGCAATGGCGTCGACAAGCCGACCGGCTTCCTGACCCATTCCAAGGTCGCGAACGACGCCTGGGCCTGGGGCGCGCTTGGCTATGTCGCGACCGGGGCGGATGGCGATTTCGCCGCGGTGAACGCCGCCGATGCGATTGTCGATCTGGTCTATGCACTCGAGGCCGAATACCGGGCGAATGCGAGCTTCGTGATGAATTCGAAGACCGCCGGCGCGGTGCGCAAGATGAAGGATGCGGACGGGCGCTTCCTGTGGACCGACGGGTTGGCGGCGGGCGAGCCCGCGCGGCTGATGGGCTATCCGGTGCTGGTGGCCGAGGACATGCCCGACATTGCCGCGGGCGCCTATGCGCTGGCGTTCGGCGATTTCGCGAGCGGCTACACCATCGCCGAGCGGCCCGACCTGCGGGTCTTGCGCGATCCGTTCTCGGCCAAGCCGCATGTCCTCTTCTACGCCTCGAAGCGGGTGGGCGGTGATGTCAGCGACTTCGCGGCGATCAAGCTGCTGAAATTCGCCACCTCGTGAGGGGGGCGAAGCAGGCGGAGGCGGGGCCCTCCGCCTGAGCCGGGGCGACCCGGCCGGGCGGGCGCGGGCCGAGCGCCGTCGTCTAGCTGCTCCCTCCGTCCGAGCGGCGGCGGGAGGCCCGCGCCCGAACGCCCCCCGTGCCGCGTGCGCGGGGGGAGCGCAGCGACTTTCGGAGAGATGCGATGATGCTGAAGGAACTGACGGCGGTGGCGCAGGCGGCGCTGCCGGTGGCGCAATTTCGCGACCACCTGCGGCTTGGCAGCGGCTTTGCCGACACGGGCGCCGAGGATGCGGCGCTGGTGGCCTATCTGCGGGCGGCGATCGCGGCGATCGAGGGGCGCACGGCCAAGGTGCTTTTGGCGCGCGGGTTCCGCCTGGTGCTGCCGGGCTGGCGCGACGCGCGGAGCGTGCCCTTGCCGGTGGCGCCGGTGAGCGCGGTGGCCGAGGTGCGGCTGATCGACCGGGCGGGCACCGAGACGGTGCTTGCCGCCACGCGCTGGCGGCTTGTCGAGGATCTCGCGCGGCCGCGGCTCGAGGCCGTCGGCGGGCCGCTGCCCGAGGTGCCGGTGGCGGGCACGGCCGAGATCGACTTCACCGCGGGTTTCGGCACCTGGGCCGAGCTTCCGGTCGATCTGGCGCAGGCGGTGTTCCTGCTGGCGGCACAGTATTTCGAGTTGCGCCACGACGGGGCGGGCGAGGCGAGCGCGATGCCCTTCGGGGTGATGGCGCTGATCGAGCGCTGGCGCACGGTGCGGGTGTTGGGGGGCCGGGGATGAGCGCGCCGCGGCTGACCCGGCGGCTGGTGCTCGAGGCGCCTGCCCGCGTCGCGGATGGCGCGGGGGGCTTCGGCGCGGGCTGGACGGTGCGGGGCACGCTCTGGGCCGGGATGAGCGCGGGTTCCGGCCGCGCGCGGGCGGGCGAGGACGTGGCACTTGGCACGCTTTCCTGGAAGATCGTCGTGCGTGCGGCGCCCGCGGGCTCGCCCCGCCGGCCCGAGGCCGGGCAGCGCTTTCGCGATGGCGCGCGGATCTTCGCGATCCTCGCGGTCGCCGAGGCGGACCCGGGGGCGCGCTATCTGACCTGTTTTGCCCGCGAGGAGGTGGCGAGATGAGCTATGGCGTGGCGGCGGCGCTGCAGGGCGCGGTCTATCAGGCGCTGTGCGACGACGCGGCGCTGGCGGCGCTTGTCGGCAGCGCGATCCATGACGCGGCGCCCGGCGGCACGCCGGCCGGCACCTGGGTGAGCCTTGGCCCCGAGGAGGTGCGCGACGCTTCGGACAGGAGCGGCGGCGGCGCGCTGCATGACTTCACCGTCTCGGTGATCAGCGATGCGGCGGGCTTTGCCGAGGCGAAGGCGGCGGCGGCGGCGGTCTCGGATGCGCTGGTCGACGCGCCACTTGCGCTCGCGCGCGGGCGGCTGGTCGGGCTGTGGTTCGTGCGGGCGCGGGCGGCGCGGGCGGCGCAGGGCAGCCTGCGACGCATCGACCTGACCTTTCGGGCGCGGGTGGAGACCTGAGCGGGCCCGGCGGCCCGCGGCAATTTCAGCAATCGGAGAGCGAAAATGGCGGCACAGAACGGCAAGGACCTTCTGATCAAGCTCGACCTGACCGGGGCGGGCGCATTCGAGACCATCGCTGGGCTGCGCGCGACGCGGATCAGCTTCAACGCCGAGACGGTCGACGTGACCTCGCTGGAAAGCCAGGGCGGCTGGCGCGAGCTTCTGGGCGGCGCGGGCGTGCGTTCGGCCGCGATCAGCGGCTCGGGGGTGTTTCGCGACGCGGCGACGGACGAGCGCGCGCGGCAGATCTTCTTCGACGGCGAGGCCCCGGATTTCCAGGTCATCATCCCGGATTTCGGCATCGTCGAGGGGCCGTTCATGATTGCCTCGATCGACTATGCGGGCAGTCACAACGGCGAGGCGACCTATGAGCTGAGCCTCGCCTCGGCCGGAGCGCTGAGCTTTACGGCGCTGTGATGGCGAACCCCTGGGCGGGAGAGGTCGAGGTCGTTCTCGACGGCGAGCGGCGGGTGGCGAAGCTGACGCTGGGCGCGCTGGCCGAGCTCGAGGCGGAGCTTGGCGGCGGCACGATGCTTGACCTTGTGCGGCGCTTCGAGAGCGGCGCGTTTTCCACCCGCGACGTGCTGGCGCTTGTGGTTGCGGGGCTGCGCGGCGGGGGCTGGGCGGGGCGGGCCGAGGATCTGCGCACGGTCGAGATCGGTGGCGGGCCGGTGGCGGCGGCGCGGATCGCGGCCGAGCTTCTGGCCCGCGCCTTCACCGTGCCCGGCGCGTCGTGAGTGCGGACGGGCTTGACTGGCCCGGGCTGATGCGGGCGGGGCTGCGCGGGCTTGGCCTGCGCCCGCGCGAATTCTGGGCGCTGACGCCGGCGGAACTCGCGCTGATGCTGGGCGAGGGGGCGGCGCGGGCGCCGCTGACGCGGGCGGGACTGGCGGCGCTGGCGGCGCGCTGGCCGGACGTGCCCGGAAAACCGAAGCGAGAGGGGGATGCAGATGGACAGCCTTGATGCGCTGAGCGCGCAGGCGGCCGATCTCGAGCGCAACCTTGGCGGTGCCGAGGCGGTGGCAGCGAGCTTTGGCGGCGAGCTTTTGCGGATGCGGGAGAGCATGGTCTACACCGGGCGCGAGGTCTCGACCTTGTCGAGCAGCATCGGACGCGGGCTGCGGCGCGCCTTCGACGGGCTGATCTTCGACGGGATGAAGCTGTCGGACGCGCTGAGCGAGGTGGCGCAGACGATCTCGGCCAGCGCCTATTCGGTCGCGCTGCGGCCGGTGCAGAACGCGCTTGGCTCGGCGATTGCCGAGGGGGTGAACGGGCTGCTGAGCGGGATTTTGCCCTTCGCGAATGGCGCGGCCTTCAGCCAGGGGCGGGTGATGCCCTTCGCCAGGGGCGGCGTGGTGAGCAGCCCGGTTTCCTTCCCGATGCGCGGCGGGGCGGGGCTGATGGGCGAGGCCGGGCCCGAGGCGATCTTGCCGCTCGCGCGCGGTGCGGACGGGCGGCTTGGCGTGCAGGCGGGCGGCGGCGGGCGCACGGTCAGCGTGGTGATGAACGTGACCACGCCCGATGTCGCGGGCTTTGCCCGCAGCCAGAGCCAGATCGCGGCGCAGATCAACCGCGCGCTCGCGCGCGGCAGCCGCAACAGCTGAGGAGGGGCAGATGGCCTTTCACGAGATCCGCTTTCCCGCGAACCTGAGCTTCGGCTCGGTCGGCGGGCCCGAGCGGCGCACCGAGATCGTCACGCTGGCGAACGGGTTCGAGGAGCGCAACACCCCCTGGGCGCATTCGCGCCGGCGCTATGACGCGGGGGTGGGGCTGCGCAGCCTCGATGACGTCGAGCGGCTGATCGCCTTCTTCGAGGCGCGGGCCGGGCAGCTGCATGGCTTTCGCTGGAAGGACTGGGCCGATTACAAGAGTTGTCCGGCCTCGCGCGCGCCGCGCTTCGAGGATCAGCTGATTGGCACCGGCGACGGGGTGACCGCGGCCTTCGGGCTGAAGAAGACCTACAGCTCGGGCGGTGTCGATTACGTGCGGCCGATCACCAAGCCGGTGGCGGGGACGGTCGTCGTCGGGGTGCAGGGCGACAGCCAGGCCGAGGCGGTGCATTTCGAGATCGACACCGCCACCGGCATCGTCACCTTCTTCGACCCGCCGGCCGAGGGGGTGCGGGTGACCGCGGGCTTCGAGTTCGACGTGCCGGTGCGGTTCGACACCGACACGATCCAGGTCTCGGTGCAGTCGTTCCGGGCGGGCGACCTGCCGCAGGTGCCGGTGCTGGAGGTGCGGATCTGATGACCTATTCCGAGGAGCTGAAGGCGCATCTTGCGGGCGGCGCGACGACGCTGGCGCGGGCCTGGGCGATCTTGCGCAAGGACGGGCGGGTGCTGGGCTTTACCGACCACGACCGGCCGCTCGCCTTCGAGGGGATCCGCTTCGAACCCGGCAGCGGCATGACGGCGAAGGCGCTGGTGCAGGGCACGGGGCTCGCGGTCGACAACAGCGAGGGCTATGGCGCGCTGAGCTCGGAGGCGATCTCGGAGGCGGAGCTGCTGGCCGGGCGCTATGACGGCGCCGAGGTGCGGGCCTGGATCGTCGACTGGGCGGATGTGACGATCCGGGCCGAGACCTTTCGCGGCACGATCGGCGAGGTGACGCGCGGGGCGGGCGCCTTCCGTGCCGAGCTGCGCGGGCTGACCGAGGCGCTGTCGGCCGAGCGCGGGCGGATCTATCACCCGCGCTGCTCGGCGGTGCTGGGCGATGCGAAATGCCGCTTCGATCTGGAGAGGAACGGCTACGGGCTCGAGATTGCCGCCGAGACGGTCGAGGAGGGGCGGGTGTTCCGCTTTGCCGCGGTTGCGGGCTTCGAGGACCGCTGGTTCGAGAAGGGCCGGTTTCGGGTGCTGAGCGGGGCGGCGGCGGGGTTGGTCGGCGTGATCAAGAACGACCGGGTGCAGGGCACGGGGGCGCGGGTGGTCGAACTGTGGCAGGGGCTGGGCGCCGAGGTCGCGCCCGGCGACCGGCTGCGGCTCGATCCGGGCTGTGATCGGCGCGCCGACACCTGCCGGCTGAAATTCGACAATTTCAGGAATTTCAGGGGGTTCCCGCATATCCCGGGGGAGGACTGGCTGGTCTCCTATCCGGTCGAGGGCGGCAGCAATGACGGCGGGAGCCTGTTCCGGTGACGGTAGGCGAACAGGCGGTGGCGATCGCGCGGCGTTGGATCGGGACGCCCTATCTGCATCAGGCCTCGGTCGAGGGGGCGGGCAGCGATTGCCTTGGCCTTTTGCGCGGGATCTGGCGCGAGCTTTACGGGGGCGAGCCGGAACCCGTGCCGCCCTATACGCCAGACTGGTCGGAGCCCGTGCGCGAGGAGCGGCTTTGGGCGGCGGCGCGACGGCATCTGATCGCGCTGTCGGAGGAGGCGGGGAGCCTGCCCGAGCGGCCGGGCGAGGTGATCCTGTTCCGGCTGCGCGCGGGCGGCGTGGCCAAGCATCTGGGCATCGCGGCCAGGGTCGGGGCGGGAGCGAGCTTCGTGCATGCCTACAGCGGCCACGGGGTGATCGAGAGCCCGCTGTCGCGCCCCTGGGGCCGGCGGATCGTGGCGCGGTTTCAGTTTTCTGAGGGAGGCCTCTGATGGCGACGCTGTTGCTTTCCGCCGTGGGCGGGATGGTCGGGGCGGGGTTTGGTGGCACGATTGTCGGCCTGTCGGGCGCGGTGATCGGGCGGGCGATCGGGGCGACGCTTGGACAGGTGATCGACCAGCGGCTGCTGGGGATCGGATCGCAGCGGGTGGAGACCGGGCGAGTCGACCGGCTGCGGCTGTCGAGCGCGAGCGAGGGCGCGCCGGTTGGCCGTATCTGGGGGCGGATGCGGGTTGGCGGGCAGGTGATCTGGGCCACCCGTTTCTTCGAGACGAAGAAGACGAAGAAACGCGGCAAGGGCGCGCCGAAGGTCACCACCACCAGCTACAGCTATTCGGTGAGCCTTGCGATCGCGCTGTGCGAGGGCGAGATCCTGCGCGTGGGACGGGTCTGGGCGGACGGGATCGAGATCGAGCCGGGCAGCGTGGTCATGCGCGTCTACACCGGCTCCGAGGACCAGCTGCCCGATCCGAAGATCGAGGCGGTGGAGGGCGCAGGTGCCGCGCCGGCCTATCGCGGCATCGCCTATGTCGTCTTCGAGGATCTGGAGCTGTCGCCCTATGGCAACCGGGTGCCGCAGTTCTCGTTCGAGGTGGTGCGGCCGGCGCAAGGCGCGCTGATCGAGACGGTGCCCGATCTCGTGCGGGGCTTGCGGGCGGTGGCGATGATCCCGGGCACCGGAGAATACGCGCTGGCGACGACGCCGGTCTATCAGAAGGCGGGCACGGGGGCGGGGGCGGTGACCGAGGTGGTGAACCAGAACGCGGCCGGCGGGGGGACCGATTTCGTGCAGTCTCTGACCGCGCTCGACGAGGAGCTGCCGGCCTGCGAGGCGGTGTCTCTGGTCGTGTCCTGGTTCGGCAGCGATCTGCGCTGCGGCGACTGCGCGGTGCGCCCGAAGGTGGCCGATGCCTCGGTCGAAGGGACGGGGATGCGCTGGCAGGTCTCGGGGGCGTCGCGTGCCGAGGTCGGGGAAGTGCCGCGTGTCGCCGGCGCGTCGATCTATGGCGGCACGCCCGCCGATGCGGCGGTGATCGAGGCAATCATGGCCCTGCGCGCGGCGGGCAAGGCGGTGACCTTCTATCCCTTCATCCTGATGGAGCAGACCGGGGGCAACACGTTGCCCGACCCCTGGAGCGGGGCCGGGAGCCAGCCGGTCTTGCCCTGGCGCGGGCGGATCACGCTGTCGGTCGCGCCGGGGCGGGCGGGCAGCCCCGACCGCAGCCTGACCGCCGAGGCCGAAGTGGCGGCCTTCTTCGGTGCGGCGCAGCCCGGCGATTTCACCCCGGGCGACGGCACGGTTGCCTACTCGGGGCCGGTGGAATGGTCGATGCGCCGCTTCATCCTGCATTACGCGCATCTGTGCGCGATGGCGGGCGGGGTCGAGGCCTTTTGCATCGGCACCGAGATGGTGGCGCTGAACCAGATCCGCGGGGCGGGTGACAGCTTTCCGGCGGTTGCGGCCTTTCGCACCCTCGCCGCGGAGGTGCGCGCGATCCTCGGGCCCGGCTGCAAGATCAGCTATGCCGCCGACTGGTCGGAATATGCGGGCTATGCCCCGGGCAATGGCGACCGCTATTTCCACCTCGATCCGCTCTGGGCCGACGAGAACGTCGATTTCATCGGCATCGACAATTACATGCCGTTGTCGGACTGGCGCGACGGCGAGGAGCATCTCGATGCTGATTGGGGTGCGATCTATGCGCTTGACTACCTCAAGGCGAATGTCGCCGGTGGCGAGGGGTTCGACTGGTTCTATGCAGCCGAGGAACACCGCGCGGCGCAGATCCGCACGCCGATCACCGATGGCGACGGGGGCGAGCCCTGGATCTGGCGGGTGAAGGACATTCGCGGCTGGTGGGAGAATGCCCATCACGAGCGCGTGGCGGGCGTGCGCAGGGCCGCGGCGACCGCCTGGGTGCCGCGCTCGAAACCCGTCTGGTTCACCGAGATGGGCTGTGCCGCGATCGACAAGGGCACGAACCAGCCCAACAAGTTTCTCGATCCGAAAAGTTCGGAATCGCGCCTGCCCCATTTCTCGGACGGGCGGCGCGACGAGCTGATCCAGATGCAATACCTGCGCGCCATGGTCAGCTATTGGGGCGAGGCGGCGCACAACCCGGTCTCCGAACTTTACCGCGGGCCGATGGTCAATATGCGCCGCGCCCATGTCTGGGCCTGGGACAGCCGGCCTTACCCGGCCTTTCCGGGGCGTGCCGATCTTTGGGCCGATGCCGGGAATTACGCGCGCGGGCACTGGATTTCCGGCCGCGCGGTGTCGCAGCCGCTGGCGAGTGTCGTGGCCGAGATCTGCGAGGGCGCCGGGGTGAGGGCGATCGACGTCGGCGGGCTTTACGGGCTGGTGCGCGGCTTTGCGCCCGAGGGCGGCGAGAGCGGGCGGGCGCAACTACAGTCGCTGATGCTGGCCTATGGCTTCGAAGCGCTCGAGCGCGAGGGCCGGCTTGTCTTCCGGATGCGGGACGGCCGCGTTGCGGCGCAGCTTGACGGCGACAGGCTGGCGCTTGGCACGGAGAGCGACGCAGTGATCGAAACGAGCCGCGCCCCCGCGGCCGAGATGGCGGGGCGGGTGCGGCTGACCTATGTCGAGGCCGATGGCGATTTCGAGGCCGCAGTGGCCGAGGCGCTGTTCCCCGACGAGGAAGATGGCGCGGTCTCTGGATCGGAGCTGTCGCTCGCGCTCACCCGGGCACAGGCGCAGGGGCTTGCCGAGCGTTGGCTGGCCGAAGCGCGGGTGGCACGCGACGCGGCGCGGTTTTCGCTGCCGCCGTCGCTTGGCCATCTGGGCGCGGGGGACGTCGTGGCGCTCGAGACGCCCGAGGGCGCGCGGCGCTACCGGCTCGACCGGCTGGAACAGGCGGGCGTGATCTCGGTCGAGGCGGTGCGGGTGGAGCCCGCGATCTATCAGCCCTCGGACGAGGTCGAGGAGCGGGTGGTTCCGCGTCCCTTCGCTGCGCCGGTGCCGGTGACGCCGGTCTTTCTCGACCTGCCGCTGATGACGGGGATGGAAGATCCCCAGGCTCCGCATCTGGCGGTGACCGCGACGCCCTGGCCGGGCACCGTTGCCGTCTATTCCTCGATCGAGGACGAGGGCTATACGCTCAACGCCACGCTCTCGGCGCGGGCGGTGATCGGCGAGACGCTGAGCACGCTGCCGGCAGCGCGGCCGGGGCTGTGGGACCGGGGGCCGGCCTTGCGGGTGCGGATGGTCGGCGGCGATCTCGAGTCGGTCAGCAGGACGCGGCTGCTTTCGGGGGCGAACCTGCTGGCGATCGGGGATGGCAGCGCCGAGGGCTGGGAGCTTTTGCAATTCGCCACGGCGACGCCGGTGCTGACCAATGTCTGGGATCTGTCGCTGCGGCTGCGCGGGCAGCTCGGCACCGACGCGCTGATGCCCGAGGTCTGGCCTGCCGGCAGCACGGTGGTGTTGCTCGATGAGGCGCCCGAGCAGATCCTGCTTGCGGCCTCGGCCCGGGGGCTGGCGCGGCACTACCGGATCGGATCGGCGCGGCGCGGCTATGACGATCCGTCCTATGTGCATGAGGTGCTGGCGTTTCGCGGCGCGGGGTTGCGCCCGCTCAGCCCGTGCCATCTGCGCGCGGCGCGGGGGGCCGCGGGCTGGGATCTGAGCTGGGTCCGGCGGACGCGGATCGACGGCGACAGCTGGGACGGCTATGAGGTGCCGCTGGGCGAAGCCTCCGAGCTTTACCTGGTGCGGGTGAGCGAGGGCACGGCGATGCGCCGGCAGGCCACGGTGGGCATGCCCGCCTGGAGCTACAGCCTGGCGCAGGCGGCGGCGGACGGGATCACCGGTGCCTTCACCGTCGAGGTGATGCAGGTCTCGGATGTGTTCGGCCCCGGTCTTGCCGCGCGGATCGCGCTTGCGCCCTGACGCTGCGGGCTTTTCTCCGGCGCCGCCTTCCCCTATGTGTGGGCAGGCCTATGTGATAGGTTTGCCCGAAGGCGAAGGAGCGTGGTGATGGCGGAAATGCGCGCGAAGGTGACGGCGGTCGATCCGGTCTGGACCCGGATCTGCGACGAGGCGCGCGATGCCGTGCGCGACGAGCCGCTTCTGGGCGCGCTGATCCATGCCGGGCTTCTGCACCATCCGACAATGGAGCGTGCGCTTGCCTATCGCTTTTCGCTGAAGCTTGCTTCGGGCGAGATGAGCGAGCAGATCCTGCGCGAGATCGCCGACGAGGCCTATGGCGCTGACCCGGGGCTGGGCGGTGCGGCGCGTGCCGATCTGGTGGCGGTCTATGACCGTGACCCGGCCTGCCACCGCTTCCTGCAGCCGATCCTGTTCTTCAAGGGCTATCAGGCGCTGCAGGCCTACCGGATCTCGCACTGGTTGTGGCGGCAAGGCCGGCGCGACATGGCCTATTTCGTGCAGATGCGCACCTCCGAGATGTTCGGCGTCGACATCCACCCGGCGGCCCGGATCGGCAAAGGCGTGATGATCGACCACGCCCATTCGATCGTGATCGGCGAGACCGCGGTGGTGGGCGACAATGTCTCGATGCTCCATTCGGTGACGCTTGGCGGCACTGGCAAGGAAGAGGAAGACCGCCACCCGAAGATCGGCAATGGCGTGCTGATCGGCGCGGGGGCGAAGGTGCTGGGCAATATCCGCATCGGCGACAACAGCCGCATCGCCGCGGGCTCGGTGGTGCTGAGCGACGTGCCCTGCTGCAAGACCGTCGCCGGCGTGCCGGCGAAGATCGTCGGCGAAGCCGGTTGCGACCAGCCCGCGGTGCGGATGGATCAGCAGCTGAAGAACTGCAACTGCGAGGGCTGAGGCCCGGGAGCGAGGCCGGGCGGGGCCCGGCCCCTCTGGCCTCAGGCAGACAGCTGGTCAAAGGCCTCGAGCGCCTTGACCCCGTACATCATCGACGGCCCGCCGCCCATCAGCACGCTGACATTCACCGTTTCCTCGATCTCGGCCCGGTTCGCGCCCGCCGCAATGCAGGCCTGCACATGCAGCCCGATGCAATAGCTGCATTGCCGGGCGATGCCGATGGCGAGCGCGATCAGTTCCTTTTCCTTGGTCGAAAGCGCACCCGGCGCGAGCGAGGCGCCGTGCAGCGCGCCGAAGCCCTGATACGAGGCTTCCTGGCATTTCGCGTAATCCCCCATCTCGGCCTTGATGGTCGCAATTTCCGCCTTCCAGTCCATGACGTTTCCTTTCCGAAGGAGTGCATCCGAGTGCAACCCTAGCGGTCGGGATTGTGGCGCGCCTTGAGGCAAAACAAAAAGCCCCCCGGAAACGGGGGGCTTTTCGTCATTTCTGGGCGCGGGGGTCAGGCCAGCATCGCGATCGGGTTCTCGAGGTTCTCGACAATCGCCGCCAAGAGCTGCGCGCCGAGCGCGCCGTCGATCACCCGGTGGTCGACCGAGAGCGTCATCGACATCATCGTCGCCACCTCGATCTCGCCGGCGTCATTCACCACCGGCTTGCGCACGCCCGCACCGACGGCGAGGATCGCGCCATGCGGCGGGTTGATCACCGCGTCGAAATTCTCGATCCCGAACATGCCGAGGTTCGAGATCGCGAAGCTGCCGCCCTGATATTCGTGCGGCGCGAGCTTGCGGTCACGGGCGCGTTTCGCCAGATCCTTCATCTGCTCCGACAGTTTCGAGAGCGATGTCGCCTCGGCGTCGAACAGAACCGGGGTGAAGAGCCCGCCCTCGATCGCCACGGCCACCGCCACGTCCGAGGCCTTCATCTTCAGGATCCGGTCGCCCGCCCAGACGGCATTCGCATCCGGCACCGCCTGCAGCGCCAGCGCACAGGCCTTGATGATGAAGTCGTTGACCGAGAGCTTCACGCCCCGGCCCTCGAGCTTGCGGTTCAGCTCGGCGCGGAAGGCGAGCAGGTCGTCGATCCGCGCGGCGCGGCGCAGGTAGAAATGCGGGATCGTCTGCTTCGCCTCGGTCAGCCGCGCCGCGATGGTGCGGCGCATGCCGTCGAGCGTGACTTCTTCATAGGCGCGGCCCTCGTAGAGCTTCGCCACCGCGCTCGCCGAGACGGCCGGGGCCGCGGCGGCGGGGGCAGCGGCAGCCGCCGGGGCAGGGGCCGCGGCCCTGGGCGCGGCGCCCGCGGCCTCGACATCCGCCTTCACGATCCGCCCGTGCGGGCCAGAACCCGAGAGCGCGGCCAGATCGAGCCCCTTCTCGGCAGCAATCCGGCGGGCGAGCGGCGAGGCGAAGATGCGCTTGCCTGCCGCCACCGGGGCCGCCGGAGCGGGCGCCGCCGCCGGCGTGGGCGCTGCGGCAGGGGTCTCGGCCACCGGCGCGGCAGCCGGTGCGGCCTTCGCCGCCGGCAGCGCATCGGCGCTTTCGCCCTCTTCCAGCAGCACCGCGATCGGGGTGTTCACCTTCACCCCGGCCGTGCCCTCGGCCACGAGGATCTTGCCGAGGATACCTTCATCCACGGCCTCGAACTCCATCGTCGCCTTGTCGGTCTCGATCTCGGCGAGGATGTCGCCCGATTTGACCGTATCGCCTTCCTTCTTCAGCCACTTGGACAGCGTGCCTTCCTCCATCGTCGGAGAAAGCGCGGGCATCAGGATTTCGGTTGCCATCTTTTTCCCCTCAGCGGTAGCAGACAGACTTCGCCGCCGCGACGACATCGTCCGAGGTCGCGAGCGCCAGTTTCTCGAGGTTCGCCGCATAGGGCATCGGCACGTCCTTGCCGGTGATGTTGATCACCGGCGCGTCGAGGTAATCGAAGGCACGCTCCATGATCACCGCCGACAGGTGGTTGCCGATCGCGCCGACGGGCCAGCCCTCTTCCACGGTGATGCAGCGGTTGGTCTTCATCACCGAGGCAAGCACCGTGTCATAGTCGATCGGGCGCAGCGTGCGCAGGTCGATCACCTCGGCCGAGATCCCCTCGGCGGCAAGCTTCTCGGCCGCCTCGAGCGCGTGGCCCATGCCGATGCCGAAGCTGACGAGGGTGACGTCGGTGCCCTCGCGCCAGATCCGCGCCTTGCCGAAGGGGATGGTGAAGTCCTCGAGCGCCGGCACCTCGAAGCTGCGGCCATAGAGGATCTCGTTCTCGAGGAAGACGACCGGGTTCGGATCGCGGATCGCGGTCTTCAGCAGGCCCTTCGCATCGGCCGCCGAATAGGGCATCACCACCTTCAGCCCCGGGATCATCGCATACCAGGCGGCATAGTCCTGGCTGTGCTGGGCGCCGACGCGCGCCGCCGCGCCGTTCGGGCCGCGGAACACGATCGGACAGCCCATCTGGCCGCCGGACATGTACAGCGTCTTCGCCGCCGAGTTGATGATGTGGTCGATCGCCTGCATCGCGAAGTTGAAGGTCATGAACTCGACGATCGGGCGCAGGCCGCCCATGGCCGCGCCGACGGCGATGCCGGTGAAGCCGTATTCGGTGATCGGCGTGTCGATCACCCGCTTCGCGCCGAACTCGTCCAGCAGACCCTGGCTGATCTTGTAGGCGCCCTGATATTCGGCGACTTCCTCGCCCATCAGATAGACGTTTTCGTCGGCGCGCATCTCTTCGGCCATCGCCTCGCGCAGCGCCTCGCGCACCGTCATCGTCTTCATCGGCGTGCCTTCGGGCCAGTCGGCCGAGGCCTTCGAGACCGGCGCCGCGGGCGCCTCGGCGGGCGCGGCGGCCACGGCCGCGACCGGGGCAGGGGCCGCGGCCACAGGGGCGGCGGCGCTCTGCACCGCATCGGCGGCGCTTTCGCCCTCGTCGGCCAGCACCGCGATCGGAGTGTTCACCTTCACCCCGGCGGTGCCCTCGGGCACCAGGATCTTCGCGATCGTGCCCTCGTCCACCGCCTCGAATTCCATCGTCGCCTTGTCGGTCTCGATTTCGGCGAGGATCTGGCCGGAGGTGACGCTGTCGCCCTCCTTCACCAGCCATTTCGCAAGCGTGCCCTCTTCCATCGTCGGAGAGAGCGCGGGCATCAGGATTTCAGTTGCCATTGTCAGTCTCCCTCAGGCGTAGATGTCGGTCCAGAGCTCGCTCAGTGCGGGTTCCGGGCTTTCCTTGGCGAATTCGGCAGCGTCGCTGACGGTCGCCTTGATCTCCTTGTCGATCGCCTTCAGGTCGTCCTCGGTCGCGTGCCCGCCCGAGATCAGCAACTCGCGCACATGTTCGATCGCGTCATGCTCGTCGCGGATCTTCTGCACCTCTTCGCGGGTGCGGTATTTCGCCGGGTCCGACATCGAGTGGCCGCGATAGCGATAGGTCATCATCTCGAGGATGTAGGGGCCGTTGCCGGCGCGGCAGTGCGCCACCGCCTTCTCGCCCGCCGCCTTCACCGCCAGCACATCCATGCCGTCGACCTGCTCGCCCGGGATGCCGAAGGCCACGCCGCGGCCGTAGAGCGTCGTCGACTTGGTCGAGCGCTTGACCGAGGTGCCCATGGCATATTGGTTGTTCTCGATCACGAAGACCACCGGCAGGCTCCACAGCTCGGCCATGTTGTAGGTCTCGTAGACCTGCCCCTGGTTCGCCGCGCCATCGCCGAAATAGGCGAAGGTGACGTTGTCATTGCCCTTGTACTTGTCCGAGAAGGCAAGCCCCGCGCCGATCGGCACCTGCGCGCCGACGATGCCGTGGCCGCCGTAGAAATGGCGCTCCTTCGAGAACATGTGCATCGAGCCGCCCTTGCCGCGGCTGTAGCCGCCCTCGCGCCCGGTCAGCTCGGCCATCACGCCCTTCGGGTCCATGCCGCAGGCCAGCATGTGGCCGTGGTCGCGGTACGAGGTGACGCGCTTGTCGCCCTCTTTCGCCGCCGCCTCGAGCCCGACGACGACCGCCTCCTGGCCGATGTAGAGATGGCAGAACCCGCCGATCAGCCCCATGCCGTAGAGCTGGCCCGCCTTCTCCTCGAACCGGCGGATCAGCAGCATTTCACGATAGTATTTCAGAAGATCGTCCTTCGAGACATTGGCACCGTCCACGGCGGCCGTCTCGGGGGTCTTGCGAGTCGCCATCCGGCTTCCTCCCCTGCGCAGAAAATAGTTCAACGTTAAACCATTTCATACAACAAGGCGGATGGGGATGCAATCGCACATGCGTCAGCCCGGCCCGCAGGCGGGGGCATGGCCGTGACGCGAAAAGGAGAGGCTCAGCGGATGACGATCTCGTCGCGGCGCACGGTGCCCAGCACCTCGCGCGCACGCTCGTCGAGAAGGTCGAGGTCGAGGTAATCGTCCGACAGCCGGTGCGTCAGGTTGGCCATCCGCTCGGCCTCGGCGCGCAAGGCGTCGCGCTCGGTGGTCATCTGGTCGATCTCGGCCTCGATCTGCACCCGGCGGAAGATGCCGTAGGAGCCCTGCACCGCGGCAAAGGTGAAATAGAGGCCGAGCACGACGGCGATCGAGAAGAAGATGAAAGGCCCGACGGCGGGGCGTTTGTGAAACATGCTGCTGCCTCTGTCCCCCGGGGTGCCCCGGCGCATCCGCCTCTTGTCGGGCGATCTTCGGATCATGCCACAGCCGCAGCCGATTGTGAATCCCAGAAAAGTGGGGAAAGGCTTGCTTTTTCTGACCTGTCCGGCCGGGTGGGGCGAAAACGAAACGGGCCCCCAAAAGGGAGCCCGGCCGGTGCCGCGGGGCGACACGACATGTTGCCGCAGACGGCGATCAGGCGATCGAGGCCTTGTAGATGCTGTCGATCGCCGCGCCGAGCGCCGCATCGAATTCCGCATCCGACTGCTGCGCGCTCAGCCCCTCGGTCAGCGCGCGGCTGAACGAGGCGATCATGCCCTGGTTCTGCGCGAGGATCCGGTTCGCCTCGTCGCGCGGATAGCCGCCCGACAGCGCCACCACCTTCAGCACCTTCGGGTGATCGACGAGCGGCTTGTAGAAGTTCGGGATCGTCGGCAGGCTCAGCTTCAGCATCACCGTCTTGCCGTCCTCGAGCCCTTCGAGCTGTTCGAGGATCGCCTCGAGCAGGATCGCCTCGGCATCGGCCTTGTCGGCGATCGAGATCGTCACTTCCGGTTCGATGATCGGCATCAGACCATGCGCGATCACGGTCTTGCCCAGCTCGAACTGCTGCGCCACGACCTCACGGATGCCCTCGACATTCGCCGCCGAGATCACCGAGCGTTCCTTGGTGCCGAAGATGCCGGCAGCGGCAGCGCGGTCGAGCAGCGCCTCGAGGCCCGGGATCGGCTTCAGCATCTGGCAGCCCTTGGCCTCGGCCTCGAGCCCCTTGTCGATCTTCAGGAAGGGCACGACGCCGCGCTTTTCCCACAGGAAGGTGGCGGTCGGCAGACCGTCGATGGTGCGGTCCATGGTCTGTTCGAACAGGATCGCGCCGATCACCTTCTCGCCGGTGAAGGCGGGCGACTTGATGATCCGCGAGCGCATCGCGTGGATCATGTCGTACATCTCGGTCTCGTTCGAATAGGCGTCCTCGTTCACGCCATAGAGCTTCAGCGCCTTCGGCGTCGAGCCACCCGACTGGTCGAGCGCGGCGATGAAACCCTGCCCCTTCTTCATCTGTTCGAGCATTTTCGCGTTCGCCATCATGGTCTCCATGCAAGCTGGTTGCGCCGGTTCCCCGGCCTTGGTCCCCGGATAACCCCATGTCCCCCGTCGCGCAATTCTGAGAACGCTAACAGGGGCCAGACAGGGGAAGGGCGGCCCGAAGGCCGCCCTTTGTCATTTCATCAGTGCCGCAACGCCGGGCAGTTCCTTGCCTTCCATCCATTCGAGGAAGGCCCCGCCGGCGGTCGAGATATAGCTGAAATCGGCGGCGACGCCGGCCTTGTTCAGCGCCGCGACGGTGTCGCCGCCGCCCGCGACCGAAACCAGCGCGCCGGCCTTCGTCAGCTCGGCCGCCTTCCGCGCCGCCGCATTCGTCGCCGCGTCGAAGGGCGCGATCTCGAAGGCGCCGAGCGGGCCGTTCCAGATCAGCGTCTTCGAGGCCTCGAAGACCTTGCAGATCTCGGCGACCGCCTTCGGGCCGGCATCGAGGATCATCGCATCGGCGGGGCAGGCATCGGCCGCCACCACCTCGTTCGCGGCGCCCGCCTTGAACTCGCGCGCCACCACCACGTCGGCGGGCAGCACCACGCGGCAGCCGGCATCGGCGGCCTTGGCGAGAATCGTCTTCGCGGTCTCGGCCATGTCATGCTCGGCGAGCGACTTGCCCACGTCGATGCCCTGCGCGACGAGGAATGTGTTCGCCATGCCGCCGCCGATCACCAGATATTCGACCTTGCTCACCAGATTGCCGAGCAGGTCGAGCTTGGTCGAGACCTTGGCCCCGCCGACGACCGCGGTCACCGGCCGCACCGGGTTGCCAAGCGCCGCCTCGAGCGCCTTCAGCTCGGCTTCCATCAGTCGCCCGGCGGCCGAGGGCAGGATATGCGCCACGCCCTCGGTCGAGCTGTGGGCGCGGTGCGCGGCCGAGAAGGCATCGTTCACATAGACCTGGCCAAGCGCCGCCATCGCCGCGCTGAGTTCGGGGTCGTTCTTCTCCTCGCCGGCGTGGAAGCGGGTGTTCTCGAGCAGCACGACTTCGCCCGGCTGCATCGCGGCCACGGCCTTCTTCGCCGGCGTGCCGATGCAGTCCTCGGCGAAGATCACATGCACGCCAAGCGCCTTTTCCAGCGTCGGCACGAGCGGGCGCAGGCTCATCTCTGGCACGACCTGTCCCTTCGGGCGGCCGAAATGGGCCAGAAGCACCGGCTTGCCGCCCTTGGCGAGGATGTCCTTCACCGTGGGCACGATCTTCTCGATCCGTGTCGCATCGGTCACCACACCGTTCTCGACCGGCACGTTGATATCGACGCGCACCAGCACGACCTTGCCCGCAAGGTCGATCTCGTCGAGGGTTTTCCAGGCCATTTCACTCTCCTCATTCCGCGACCGGCGGAGGGCCATCCGCCGATGCTGCTCACGCAAACTTGCCCCGCCGTGACGGGGCCGTCAACGGCAAGTGCCGCTTTGCTCTTTTCTTGGGCGGGGCTCCTGCGTAAGGTCGCGCCAATCATTCGAGGAGGACCAGCGATGGCCGAGATCAAAGACCCCGAAAACACCATCATCCTGACGCTCAAGGACGGCGACGTGGTGATCGAGCTGCTGCCCGAGATCGCACCGAAGCACGCCGAGCGGATGAAGCAGCTTGCCCGTGACGGCGCCTATGACAACGTCGCCTTCCACCGCGTGATCGAGGGCTTCATGGCGCAGACCGGCGATGTCGAGAACGCCAACATGGAAAAGGACTACAACCCCCGCCGCGCCGGCACGGGTGGCTCGCAGTACCCGGACCTGCCCGCCGAATTCTCGCGCATCCCGCATGACCGCGGCACGCTCGGCGCGGCGCGCTCGATGAACCCGAACTCGGCCAACTCGCAGTTCTTCATCAACTTCTCCGACAACCACTTCCTAAACGGCCAGTACACCGTCTATGGCCGGGTGATCTCGGGGATGGAATTCGTCGACAAGATCATGCGTGGCGAGCCGCCGGCGAACCCCGACCGGATGATCAAGGTGAAGGTCGCCGCCGATGCTGACGCGTAAGCTCTTCCTGGCCGGGGCGTTCTGCCTCGGCGCCACCGTGGCGCTCGCTCAGGACGGCACCACCGTGCCCGACGGACCGGGCCCGAATCTGGTGCTCGAGATCGGCGGCTCGGTCAGCGGCAAGGTGGTGATCGACCTGCTGCCCGACGTTGCGCCCAAGCATGTCGAGCGGATCGTCAAGCTCGCGAACGAGCACGCCTATGACGACGTCGTCTTCCACCGGGTGATCGACGGCTTCATGGCGCAGACCGGCGACGTGCAGTTCGGCAAGCGTGGCGCGGACACCTCGATGGCGGGGATGGGCGGCTCGAAATACCCCGATCTTCCGGCGGAATTCTCGAACCGCTCCTTCAGCCGCGGCATGGTCGGCATGGCGCGCTCGGCGAACCCGGATTCGGCCAACTCGCAGTTCTTCGTGATGTTCGCCCCGGCGCCGCATCTGGATGGCCAGTACACCATCGTCGGTCATGTTGTCTCCGGCATGGAGGTGATCGACCGGCTGAAGAAGGGCAATCCGGCGCAGAACGGCCTCGTCGAGGACCCGGACTACATCGTCTCGGCGACGATCGAGTGAGGCCGGGCGGGGGCGCTGCCCCCGCACCCCCGAGGTATTTGTGCCAAGATGAAAGAAAAAGGGCGCTCCGACCGGGGCGCCCTTGTTTTTTCTTGGCCGAAATACTCCGGGGGTCCGGGGGCAGCGCCCCCGGTCTGTCCTCAGCCGAGGGTGACGCGCGCGTGCCGTTTCTTGCCGGCGCTCAGCTTCACCGGTTCGGCGAGATCGGCGGCGTGGAACATCCGCCCCGCATCGACGCAGGTCTCGTCATTGACCTTCAGCCCGCCTTCGGAAATCAGCCGCTTGCCGTCCTTACCGGTCTTCGCGAGCCCGGTGCGCAGCACGAGCTGAGCCAGGCTGATGCCGTCGGCGACCTCGGCGGCGCTCAGCGCCAGCGTCGGCAGATCCTCGCCCAGGCCGCCGTTCTCGAAGACCTCGCGCGCCGTGGCCTCGGCCGCAGCCGCCGCCTCCGCCCCGTGCAGGAGCGTCGTCACCTCATTTGCGAGGATGATCTTCGCGCCGTTGATCTCGGCCCCGCCAAGCGCGCCGAGCCGCTCGCATTCCTCGACCGGCAGCTCGGTATAGAGCTTGAGGAAGCGGCCGACATCGGCGTCGGTGGTGTTGCGCCAGAACTGCCAGAATTCGTAAGGCGAGAGCATCTGGTCGTTGAGCCAGATCGCACCGCCCTGCGACTTGCCCATCTTGCGCCCGTCCGAGGTGGTCAGCAGCGGCGTCGTCAGGCCGAAAATCTCGCGGTCGAGCACGCGGCGCGTCAGGTCGATGCCGTTGACGATGTTGCCCCACTGGTCCGAGCCGCCCATCTGCAGCACGCAGCCATAGCGGCGGTTCAACTCGAGGAAGTCATAGGCCTGCAGGATCATGTAGTTGAATTCGAGGAAGCTCAGCGACTGCTCGCGGTCGAGCCGCGACTTCACCGATTCGAACGACAGCATCCGGTTCACCGAGAAGTGCCGGCCGATGTCGCGCAGGAAGTCGAGGTAGTTCAGGTCGTCAAGCCACTCGGCGTTGTTGCGCATCATCGCGCCATTCGCCTCGTCGCGGTAATCGAGGTAGCGCGCGAAGACGCGCTGCATGCCAGCGATGTTCTCGTCGATCTTCTCGGGCGTCAGCAGCGGCCGCTCTTCCGAGCGGAAGGAGGGGTCGCCGACCTTCGTCGTGCCGCCGCCCATCAGCGTGATCGGCTGGTTGCCGGTCTTCTGGAACCAGCGCAGCAGCATGATGTTGAGCAGATGGCCCACATGCAGCGACGCCGCGGTGGCGTCATAGCCGATATAGGCGGTGACCATCCCCTTCGTCAGTGCCGCGTCGAGTTCCTGGAGGTCGGTGCAATCCGCCAGAAAGCCACGCTCGATGATGATGCGGAGGAAGTCCGATCGGGGATGGTAGGTCATCGTGCTTGTCCCTATTCTACACGTCCTGCCGTATATCCGGCAGGCAGCCAAAGGGGAAGCCATGTTGAAGCCGGGGCCGGTCTGGGCGGCGGGAGCGATGTCGGGAACCTCGCTCGACGGGGTCGATGCGGCGATGGTGCTGACCGACGGGCAGCGCATCCTCGATTTCGGCCGCACCGATTACCGCCCCTATTCCGAGACCGAGCAGGAGGTGCTGCGCGCGGCCCTTGGCCGGTGGCCGGGCGAGCCCGGGGTGGAGGCGGCGGCCGAGGTCGTCGAGACCGCCCATGCCGAGCTTTTGGCAGGCATGGTCGACGCCCGGCTGATCGGCTTTCACGGCCAGACCCTTGCGCATGATCCGCAGGGGATGAGCGGGGCGCGGCGCACGCATCAGGCCGGCTCGGGGCGGGTGCTGGCCGAGGTGCTGGGCCGGCCGGTGGTGTGGGATTTCCGCTCGACCGACGTCGAGCTGGGCGGGCAGGGCGCGCCGCTCGTTCCGTTTTTCCATTTCGCCGCGGCGCAATGGGCGGGGCTGTCGGCGCCGGTTGCGTTTCTGAACCTTGGCGGCGTGGCCAATGTCACCTGGCTCGACCCGCGCGCGGCAGGGCCCGAGGTGGCGGGGGCGCTTCTCGCCTTCGACACCGGCCCGGCGAATGCGCCGATCAACGATCTGGTCCATGCCCGGCTTGGCGGGGCGCGCGACGAGGGCGGTGCGCTCGCGCTTGCGGGCCGCGCCGATATGGATCTGGTCGAGCGCTTCCTGGCCCATCCGTTCTTCCTGCGCATCCCGCCGAAGTCTCTGGATCGCAACGAATTTCCGGATCTTCTGAAATCTGTGGAGAGGCTTTCCGACGCTGATGCCGCGGCAACGCTCACCGCGGCGGCGGCCGCCGCCGTCGCCCGCGGCTTCGAGCATTTCCCCGAACCGCCCGCGGCGCTTTATGTCGCCGGCGGCGGGCGGATGAACGCGGCGCTGATGGTCGAGCTGGCCCGGCGGCTGAATTGCCCCGTCGCCCCGGTCGAGGATCTCGGCCTCGATGGCGACATGCTCGAGGCGCAGGCCTTCGCCTATCTCGCGGTGCGGGTGGCGCGCGGCTTGCCGACCTCGGGGCCGAGCACCACCGGGGTCGCGGCGCTGGTCGGCGGCGGCCAGCTCAGCGCGCCGAGCTGAGTGCCTGCGCCGGGAGTGTCGCCCCGGCGCGGCAATTCTCCGATCCGCTTTGATCTGGCGCATCGCGCGCCGCACCGATCCGTGGCAGACTTGCCTCTACCCAATTCGGGAGGATGTGCGATGCAGGATGGCTCCGATCCTTGCCCCACGCCGGCCGCCCGCGCCGCGGCACGTTTCTCCATGCGGGCCGCGGCGGTCTTTCTGCTGGGGCTGGCGTTTCTGGCGATGGTGCTGTCGGGCGTGGTGCTGGTCATCGCGCCCTCGGGGCGGATTGCCGGCACGCTCGACTGGTCCGTTCTCGGCCTGTCGCGGCCCGGATGGGAGCGGCTGCACCTGACGACGGGGCTGCTCTTCCTCGGCGCGGGGCTGTGGCACATCGTGCTGCATTGGTCGGTGATCGCGCATCTGCTGTGGTCGGCCGCGGCACGCAGCCTGTGCCACCGGCGCGAGCTGGCCCTGGCCGTGGTGGGGCTCGCCCTCGTGATCGCGGTTTCGGCGCTCGACTGGCCGCCGGCAAGCTGGCTCGAGACCCTGTCGCGCTGGTTCCGCCGCGAGGTCTGGTGATCAGCGCCCGATCTCGAAACCGGGCGGGGCAAGCTCGAACCCCTCGAAGCGAAAGCCCGGGCTGACGGTGCAGCCGACGAGCGTCCAGTCTCCGGTCGGGCGCGCCGCCTGCCAGTGGCCGGCGGGCACGATGCCCTGCGGGGCCTCGCCCGCGAGCACGTCGGGGCCAAGGCGGGTGTCGCGCGCCGGGCCGGTCGCTTCCGCCGCGATCGACAGGATCAGCGGCGCGCCGGCATGGAAATGCCAGATCTCGGCCGCGTCGACCCGGTGCCAGTGGCTGCGCTCGCCGGCGCGCAGCAGGAAGAGGATCGCGGTGCCCGTGGCGCGCGCCTCCGGCCCCGCCTCGGCGATCCAGGTCTGCCGGTACCAGCCGCCCTCGGGATGGGGCGCAAGCGCGAGCGCCGCGATGATCCGCTCTGCCTCGTCCATGCCGTCCTCCTGCCTTTCCTTGGTCGAAATACTCCCGCCGGAGGCGAGAAAGTCAAAGAAAACCCCGCCGGAAGCGCATGCCGCCGGCGGGGATGAGTATTTTTCCAAGGAAAAGCGGGGGGCCGCTTACTTCAGGATCGAGCGGCCGGCGTATTCGGCGGTCTCGCCCAGCATTTCCTCGATGCGGATCAGCTGGTTGTATTTCGCGAGCCGGTCGGAGCGGGCGAGCGAGCCGGTCTTGATCTGGCCGCAGTTGGTGGCGACGGCGAGGTCGGCGATGGTCGCGTCCTCGGTCTCGCCCGAGCGGTGCGACATCACGTTGGTGTAGCCTGCGCGATGTGCCATGTCGACGGCGGCGAGGGTCTCGGTGAGCGAGCCGATCTGGTTCACCTTGACCAGCATCGAGTTCGCGACGCCGGCCTTGATGCCGCGGGCAAGGCGCTCGGGGTTGGTCACGAAGAGGTCGTCGCCGACCAGCTGCACCTTCTTGCCGAGCGCGTCGGTGAGCAGCTTCCAGCCCTCCCAGTCGTCCTCGGCGCAGCCGTCCTCGATCGAGATGATCGGGTAGTCGTTCACCAGCTTTTCAAGCCAGGCGACGTTCTCGGCCGAGCTCAGGCTCAGGCCCTCGCCCTTCATCTCGTATTTGCCGCCCTTGTAATATTCGGTCGAGGCGCAATCCATCGCCAGATAGATGTCCTCGCCCGGGCGGTAGCCGGCCTTCTCGATCGACTTCAGCACGAAATCGAGCGCGTCGCGGGTCGAGGCGAGCATCGGCGCAAAGCCGCCCTCGTCGCCGAGCCCGGTCGACAGCCCCGCCGCCGAAAGCTCTTTCTTCAGCGTGTGGAACACTTCCGAGCCCATCCGCACCGCGTCGCGGATGTTGCCGGCCGAGACCGGCATGATCATGAATTCCTGCACGTCGATCGGGTTGTCGGCATGTTCGCCGCCGTTGATGATGTTCATCATCGGCACCGGCAGGATGCGCGCCGAGGTGCCGCCGACATAGCGGTAAAGCGGCTGCATGGTGAAATCGGCCGCGGCCTTGGCGCAGGCGAGCGAGACGCCGAGGATGGCATTCGCGCCGAGCCGGCCCTTGTTGGGGGTGCCGTCAAGCTCGATCATCATGGCGTCGATGGCGACCTGCTCGGTCACGTCCTCGCCGACGAGGTTCTCGGCGATCTCGCCGTTCACCGCCATCACGGCTTCCAGAACGCCCTTGCCCATGTAGCGCGACTTGTCGCCGTCGCGGCGCTCGACCGCTTCGTGCGCGCCGGTCGAGGCGCCCGAGGGAACCGCGGCGCGGCCCATCGTGCCGTCTTCGAGGATCACGTCGACCTCGACGGTCGGGTTGCCGCGGCTGTCGAGAATCTCGCGCGCGTGGATGTCGATGATCGTGCTCATGTCGGTGCCCTCACTGGGTGGCTGAAGTCGGCTTCTCTATAGCCCGCGCCGGCGCATCCGAAAAGCGCCGAGTGGGTGAATTCGGCGGCACCGCGGCATGTTAGCGACGAAAGCGGCACGGCTCAGCGCCGCCGCACCGCCTCGCGCCAGATCGAATAGAGCCCCGAGGCCACGATCACCGCGCCGCCGATCAGCGTGGCGGGGCCCGGCGGCTCGCGGAACACCACCCAGCCGATCGCCACGGCAAAGATCAGCCGGGTGTAGCGGAACGGGGTGATGAAGGACATCTCGCCGATCCGCACCGAGGCGATCAGCATGTAATAGGCGGCGGCGCCGAACAGGGTTGCGCCGACGATCATCGCCCAGTGCAGCGCGCTCATCGCCACGAGGTGATCGCCCAGCACCCACAGCATGATCGGCCCCGCCGGCACGATCGCGGCAAAGCCCCAGGTGGCGAGTTGCAGCGAGGTGACGCCGCGGCCGATGCGCCGGGTGATGAGATCGCGCGCCGAGATCCAGATCACCGAGATCACCGACAGAAGCGACAGCACGGAAAAGCCCGTGGTGCCGGGCTGGATCACGATCATCACGCCGGTGAAGCCGAGCGCGATCGCCAGCCAGCGCCGCCAGCCGACCGTCTCCTTCAGGAACAGTGCCGCGCCCAGCGTGACGGCCAGCGGTGCCGCCTGCTGGATCGCCGAGGCCTGGGCGAGGGGGGTGAAGGCGATGGCGCTGATGTAGAACATCGTCGCGACGAATTCGGACAGGCTGCGCCAGATCACCGGGCCGGTGAACAGGCGGCGGGTGAAGGGGTTTTCCCCGCGGGCCAGCGCCGCCACCGCGAAGATCGCGGCGCCAAGCGCGCCGAGCACGATCATCATCTGGCCGACCGGCAATTCCGCCGTCAGCCGTTTCATGAACATGTCCTCGAGCGCGAAGCCGAGCATTGCGCCCACCATCAGCAGGCTGCCGCGAAGGTTTTCCATTGAGAGTTCCCATTTCGGCGGAGCCGTCCGCCTGCCGCCCCTCTGACGCAAGCGCCGCGTGCCGTCCAGCATGCGATTGTGTGGCGCACAATCGCGGGCCCGGGCTCAGACCTGCAGCCCCTCGACATCGGCCCAGATCGGCAGGTGATCCGAGGCGCGCCGCGCCAGCGGGCTGTCGAACACCCCCATCCGCAGCACCCGCAGCCCGGGCGTCGTCACCAGCCGGTCGAGCCGGCCAAGCGGCGCGCGCGAGGGGTAGGTGGCGCCCGGCGCGTGGATGTCGAGCCCGGTCAGCGCCTCGAAGCCGCGCTTCGTCGACCATTCGTTGAAATCGCCGATGGCAAGCGCCGGCCCCGGCGCCTCGCGGCCCAGCTCGCGCGCGATGCGGGCCCATTGCGCGCGCCGGTCGGTGCGGCGCAGGCCCAGATGCGCGGCGATCAGCACGAAGGGATCGGCACCGCTGCGGGCAAGCATCAGGCGCAGCGCGCCGCGCGGTTCGAGCCCGGGCAGCGCGATCCCCTCGGTGGCAAGGATGCGGGTGCCGCGCCGCACCAGCACCGTCTGGCCATGCCAGCCAAGGCTTTCCGGCCCGGTGCGCGGCAGATCGGCGGGGCGGAAATCGGTCTCGGCCTCGATCAGCTTCGCCGGCAGCGCCGCGGGCCGCTCGCCAAGGCGCAGGTCCACCTCCTGCAAGGCGACGATATCGGCCGAGAGCGCGTTGATCACGCTCAGCACCCGCTCGGGGTCGCGCAGGCCATCGGTGCCGACGCATTTGTGGGTGTTGTAGGAGGCGATGCGCAGGGTCATGCGAAATCCATATCCGGCCACCGGGGGCCTGGCGATGCCTAGGTGCCGCAGAAGGTCCGGTGCACGATCTCGTGGGCGCGCGGCGCGGCCTCGAGATCGGCAAATTCGGGGGGCGCGGCGAAGGGATCGGCAAGCGCCGCCGACAGCCGCGTGAAGGGCGCAAGGTCACCCTCGACCGCCGCCGCGATCGCCGCCTCGACGCGGTGATTGCGCGGAATGCGCACCGGGTTCGCCGCCGTCATCACCGCCTGCGGATCGGCCTCGCGGGCCAGCCGCGCCTGCCAGTCGGGCGCCCAGGTGTCGAAGGCCAGCGGCTCGGCAAACTCGTCGCGCGCGGTGCCGGTGACGAGGCCGCGGAAGCTGCGGGTGAAATCGGCGCGCTCGCTCGCCATCCGGCCGAGCAGCGCCTCGATCAGCGGCTGATCCTCGGGCGTTGCTGCGGCCAGACCGATCTTGCGGCCGAAGCGCGCCAGCCATTCGGCCTGGTAGAGCGGCACGAAACCGTTCACCGCCTCGGTCGCGGCCTCGATCGCCGCCTCGCGGTCGCCCATCAGCGGCAGCAGGCAGGTGGCGAGTTGCGCAAGGTTCCACGCCGCGATCTGCGGCTGGTTCGCATAGGCATAGCGGCCGTACTGGTCGATCGAGGAGAACACCGTCGAGGGGTGATAGGCGTCCATGAAGGCGCAGGGGCCATAATCGATGGTCTCGCCCGAAACCGCCATGTTGTCGGTGTTCATCACGCCATGGATGAAGCCAAGCGCCATCCAGGCGGCGATCAGCTGCGCCTGCGCCGCGACGACCGCGCGCAGCAGCTCAAGCGGCCCCCGGGCCTCGGGAAAATGCCGCGCGATGACCTGATCGGCGAGCAGCGAAAGCGCCTCGGTGTCGCCGCGCGCGGCGAAATACTGGAATGTGCCGACGCGGATATGGCTCGCCGCCACGCGGGCCAGCACCGCGCCCGGCCGCCCCATCGCGTCGCGCACCACCACCTCGCCGGTCGCCACCGCCGCAAGCGCCCGCGTCGTCGGCACGCCAAGCGCGGCCATCGCCTCGCTCACCAGATATTCGCGCAGCACCGGGCCAAGCCAGGCCCGCCCGTCGCCGCGCCGCGAGAACGGGGTCTGCCCGGCGCCCTTCAGCGCCAGATCCACCCGTGCCCCGTCGGGCGCCACGATCTCGCCCAGAAGCACCGCCCGGCCGTCGCCAAGGGTCGGCACCCAGCCCCCGAACTGATGTCCGGCATAGGCCTGCGCAAGCGGCGCGGCCCCCGCCGGCACCGCATTGCCCGCAAGCATCGCGACGCCCTCGGGCGTGGCCAGTGCCTCGGGGTCAAGGCCAAGGCGCAAGGCCAGATCGCGGTTCAGCGCCAGCAGCGCCGGCGCGCGCACCGGCGCAGGATCGAGCCGCGCGAAGAAACGCTCGGGCAGGCGGGCATAGGAATTGTCGAAGGGCAGGGTCATCGTCATCTCTCTGATCTGCGCCGCCGCCCGCCCGGGTCAAGCCCCGCGCGCGCGGACTTGAAGACGAAGGCTGCCTTTCCTTGGCAAAATACTCCCGCCGGAGGCGCCGCGCTCACAGCCGCGCCAGCCTCTCGGTGAGCAGCGCATAAAAGCCCTCGGCATTCGCGCGGCCGACGAAATAGGCGTTCGGTTCGCGGTCGGTCACCCGCCACCAATCGGCAACCGTCATCCCCAGCGTCAGCTCGGACACGGTCTCGATCTCGACATTGATGTGGCGCCCCTCGAAGAGGTCCGGTTGCAGCAGATAGGCGATGACGCAGGGGTCATGCAGCGGCGCGCCCTCCGAGCCGTATTTCTCCATGTCGAACCGCTCGAAGAAATCGGTCCAGCTTGCCACCGCATGGCCCACCGGCGTCCCAAGGCCGCGGAAGGCCTCGATCCGGGCGCGGTTGGTCAGCACCTGATGCGTGGCGTCAAGCGGCAGAACCACCAAAGGCACGCCGGAATGGAACACGATTTCCGCGGCTTGCGGGTCGACGTGAATGTTGAACTCGGCGGCGGGGGTGGTGTTGCCCACCTCGAAATAGGCGCCGCCCATCAGCACGATCTCGGCGATTCGCGGGGCGATGTCGGGCGCCTTTTGCAGCGCCGTCGCGATGTTCGTCAGCGGCCCGAGCGGACATAGCGTGACCGTGCCCGCAGGCTCGCGTCGCAGCGTCTCGATCAGGAAGTCGACGGCATGGCCCGGCTGCAGCGCCATCCCCGGCTCGGGCAGCGCGATGCCGTCGAGCCCGGTCTTGCCATGCACATATTCCGCGGTGACGAGCGGGCGCAACAGCGGCCGGTCGCAGCCGGCAAAGACCTTGATGTCGGGCCGCCCGGCCAGCTCGCACACCACCCGCGCGTTCTTCGCGGTCAGCGGCAGGGGCACGTTGCCGGCAACGCAGGTGATGCCCAGCACCTCGAGTTCGGGGCTTGCCAGCGCCAGCAGGATGGCAACGGCGTCGTCCTGACCGGGGTCGGTGTCGATGATGATCTTGCGGGTCATGGCGGTCTCCTTCGGCGGGCAGAGTGTCGCAGGGCAGGCCCGAAGTCCATCGCCCGTCGCCGCGCCCGGGCCCAATCTTCGCCATATTCAATGGTTAACGATGAGTCTCATCAGGCGCCGGCTTCCGGCCCGGACCCAGAAAAAAAGAGCAGGCAGGCAGATGCGGACGAACGATCATCACGTGTTTCTTTCGATGCCGGGCACCGGGGCACTTGGCGCCATTGTCGCGCGCAGCCTCGCCGCAGGGCAGGCGGCGCTTGGCGCGACGGGGCTGGGCAAGGCGGTGCTGGGGCCGGTGGCCTCGGGCGGCGTGCATGTCGACGAAACGATCTGCGGCCGCGCCGCGGCGGGAATGGAGGGCTTCTTCCCGCTCGCCGAGGCCCGCGCCTTTGCCTTTTCGCGCAAGATCCGCGGCCCGGTCGGCCGGCTGGTGCTGCCGATGCTGCCGCTCGATGCGCTCTATCCGAAGCTCTGGCGGGCACAGGCCGCGCGCCGCGCCATGCCGGCCTTCGACGCGCTTGCCCCGCATCTGCTGGCCGAGCCGCGCGGCTGGTTCGATCTGGTATCGGAGCTGATCGCGACGCTTGCGCCGCGCGAGACGATCCTGCTGGTCGACCCGACGCCCGCCGAGGCGCTGGCGGCGCTGGTGCCCGAGGCGGAGCTTGCCGCCCCGGCTTCCGTCGAGCCCGAGCTGCCCGATACCGCGCTCGCCATGCTGCAGCGGCTCCATCGCAGCGGCATCACGCTGCCGGCGCGGCAGCTCTCGCGCCTCGCCGCCTTCCACCTGCGCCAGCCGCAGCCGGCGCCGATCGCGGCCTTCTCGGAACTTGACGCCGCGCGCCTGCGCCGGCAGTTCGCGGCCGATCTCGACCAGCTCACCGGTCTGCCCTGCGTGCGCGTCGGCGCCGCCCTGCCGCCCGCGGCGATTGCCGCCGAATAAGCCCGGAACAGCAAAAGGCCCCGCCGAGGCGGGGCATTTTGTTTCAGTTGATTAGCCGTCGAAGTTGACGCTTTCGATGAGCTTCAGCGCCGTCGGGCGCAGCTTCGCCACCTCGATCAGGCCAAGCGCGTCGGGGGTGAACTCGCCCCAGCTCTCGACCAGCGCCGAACGCGGCACGCCGGGCTTCACCGGAAACTCGTTGTTGGTCTCGGCATAGATCCGCTGCGCCTCGTCCGAGGCAAGGAATTCCATCAGCTTCAGCGCCGCATCCTTGTTCGGGGCCGCCTTGGTCATCGCCACGCCCGAGATGTTCATATGCGTGCCGCCGCCCTCGAATTTCGGGAAGACGATGCGCACCGCGGCGGCATAGTCCTTCTCGACCGGGTCGGCGACCATCTGGCCCATGTAATAGGTGTTGCCGAGCGAGATGTCGCATTCGCCCGCCCAGATCGACTTCACCTGGCTGCGGTCGTTGCCCTCGGGCTTCTTCGCGAGATTGGCCTTCACGCCCTCGAGCCAGGTGCGCGTTGCCTCCTCGCCATGATGGGCAAGATAGGCCGCGGTCAGCGCGACGTTGTAATCGGCGGTGAACGGGCGGGTGCAGATCCGGCCCTTCCACTTCGGATCGGCGAGATCCTCGTAGCTCGTCACCTCGCCGTCCTTCACCCGGTCGCGGCTCGCGTAGACGATGCGGGCGCGGGTGGTCAGGCCGAACCACTGGTGGCCCGGGTCGCGGAACGCGGCCGGGATCGCGGCATCAAGCGCCGGATCCTCGACCGGCTGGGTGACGCCGGCATCGACCACCTGCATCAGCCGCGCGATGTCGACGGTCATCACCAGATCGGCGGGCGAGCGCGCGCCCTCGGCCACCAGCCGCTCGACCATGCCCTTGTCGACGAAGGCGACGTTGACGTCGATGCCGGTCTCCTTGGTGAAGGCGTCAAAGAGCGGCTGCACCAGCTCGGGCTGGCGGTGGGAATAGACGTTGACCTCCTCGGCAAACGCCGGGGTGGCGGCGAGCGCCGTGGTCAGGGCCAGAAGGATGCGCGCGGTCATAGGTGACTCCTTTGGTCAGGTTTTGACGTTCTATGCCTGAGCGCGGCACATGGGTCAATACCTGAGTGAAGAAATCGGGAATATCGCGCGAGGCGGTGCGGACAGAGGGGGCGCTGCCCCCGCGGCTGCGCCGCCCCCCCCCGAGGTATTTGGGGCAAGATGAATGGCTGGGGCTCAGCCCGCGACGGCGGTCTCGAGCGCTTCGAGGGCCTCCATCCACAGCTCTTCGGCGCGGGTCATCGCGTCGCGCGCCTCGGCATGCTTGCGCAGCCACTTGTCGCGCTCGGCCGCACGGGAGGCCTCGTAGAGTTCCGGATCGGAAAGCTTTTCGTCCAGCTTTTCAAGCATTTCGGCAAGCTTGCTCACGCGCTCTTCGCATTTGCGTGCCTCCGCGCGCAGGGCGAGGACGGCGTCGCGCGCGGGACGCACGGGCTTGTCCTTCGGCTTCGGCGCGGGCTTGTCCGCGGGGTCGCCCGCCAGCAGCTCGGCGCGGTATTGTTCGAGATCGCCGCCATAGGGGGCGACGGCGCCACCCTTCACCAGCCACAGCCGGTCCGCGGCCAGGCTGAGCAGGTGCATGTCATGGCTGACCAGAACCACCGCGCCCGAATAGGCGGTCAGCGCCTCGACCAGCGCCTCGCGGCTTTCGATGTCGAGGTGGTTGGTCGGTTCGTCGAGGATCAGCAGATGCGGCGCGTCGATCGTGGCGAGCAGCAGCGACAGACGGGCCTTCTGCCCGCCCGAAAGCTTGCGCACGAGGGTTTCGGCCTGATCGGCGAAAAGGCCAAAGCCCGCGAGGCGTGCGCGCAGCTTCGTCTGCGCCTCCTCGGGGCGCAGCCGCTGCAGATGGGTGAGCGGCGTCGCGTCGAGGTCGAGCTCGTCGACCTGATGCTGGGCGAAATAGCCGATGCGCAGCTTCGAGGAACGGGTGATCGACCCCTCGGAGGCCTGAAGCTTGCCGGCCAGAAGCTTGGAAAGGGTGGATTTCCCCTCGCCGTTGCGGCCCAGCAGGGCGATCCGGTCATCCTGGTCGATGCGCAGCGACAGCCGGCGCAGCACCGGCTTGCCGCCATAACCCACGGCGGCGCCCTCCATCGCGATGATCGGCGGGTTCAGCGCCTCGGGCGCGGGGAAGGAGAAGGCGACCTTCGCCGCCTCTTCAGGGGCGGTGATCGGCTCCATCTTTTCCAGCATCTTGACCCGGGCCTGGGCCTGCGCGGCCTTGGTGGCCTTCGCCTTGAAGCGGTCGACGAAGCTTTGCAGATGGGCGCGGCGGGCGTCCTGCTTCTTCGCCTCGGCGACGAGGGCGGCGCGGGCGGCGGCACGCTGGCGGGCGAACTGATCGTAGGGGCCCTGCCACAGCGTCAGCTTGCGGTTCTCGAGATGCAGGATCGAGCTGACGGCGCGGTTCAGAAGTTCCCGGTCATGGCTGATGATGATCACCGTATGCGGGTATTTCACCAGATAGCTTTCGAGCCAGAGCGCGCCCTCGAGGTCGAGGTAGTTGGTCGGCTCGTCGAGCAGCAGCAGATCGGGCTGGGCGAAAAGCACGCCCGCCAGCGCCACGCGCATCCGCCAGCCGCCGGAGAAATCCGAGCAGGGGCGGCGCTGCGCCTCGGCGTCGAAACCGAGCCCCTTCAGGATCGCCGAGGCGCGGCCCTCGGCCGACCAGGCGTCGATATCGGCAAGCCGGGTCTGGATCTCGGCGATGCGGTGCGGGTCGGTGGCATCGGCTGCCTCCTCCAGCAGCGCGGCGCGCTCGGTATCGGCGGCGAGCACCGTGTCGATGAGCGAGGTCGCCGAGGAGGGGACCTCCTGCGCCACGCCGCCGATGCGGGCCTGCGACGGCAGGCTGATCTCGCCGCCCTCGAGCGCGAGCTCGCCCCGGATCAGGCGAAAGAGCGTGGTCTTGCCGGCGCCATTCGCGCCGACGAGGCCGACCTTGTGGCCGTCGGGGATGGTGGCAGAGGCGGCCTCGAACAGCGGGCGGCCCTCGACGGAATAGGAGATGGTGTCGATCTTCAGCATGGCCGAGCCATGCCCGAGCGGCGCGCGCGCGTCAACGGGGGCACGGGCGCGGGCCGTGCGAAATGGTATGGCTGTCATGCAGATATCGCGTTTTGCCGCGATACCTGCCCGAAAGACGGGGTTTTCTTCACCGATTCCCCATGCTAGCAGGCGCCAGACCAAAACCTGACCGGGCGGACAGCCCCCCGGTCCCCTCCCAGAAAGGCTTCTCTCATGGCCATCGAACGCACCCTCAGCATCATCAAGCCCGATGCGACCCGCCGCAACCTGACCGGCAAGATCAACGCCAAGTTCGAGGAAGCGGGCCTGCGCATCGTCGCGCAGAAGCGCCTCCACCTCTCGCTCGAGCAGGCCGGCAAGTTCTACGAAGTGCACAAGGACCGTCCGTTCTACGGCGAGCTGTGCGAATTCATGGCCTCTGAGCCGGTCGTCGTGCAGGTGCTCGAGGGCGAAGGCGCGATCGCGAAGAACCGTGAAGTGATGGGCGCCACCAACCCGGCGAACGCCGCCGACGGCACCATCCGCAAGGAATTCGCGCTGTCGATGGGCGAGAATTCGGTGCACGGCTCGGACGCGCCGGAAACCGCCGCGGTCGAGATCTCCTTCTTCTTCTCGGGTCTCGAGATCGTCGGCTGAGGCCGGCCGCGGTTCGCGGCGCCTCAGCGCCGCAGCCCGACGCCAATCTCGTCAAGGGCCGCTTCCAGCCGGAGGCGGCCCTTGTCCTGTCCGGCTCCGTCCTGTCCGGCGCCGGGCCGCCGGGCCGCGGCCTTGATCGCGTCGAAGCGGAGCCGCAGCGCGTCCTTCTCGGCGCCGCGGCAATCGTTCCAGGGCCGGCCCTGCAGCGCCATGACGAGCGCGTAATAGCCGATGAAATGAGGCGGGTTGCCGGCCACGAGCCAGGCCGAATAGGCGGCATCTGGGCCAAGCCCGATCAGCGTCTCGGCATCGGGGATGCCGGCGCGCGCGAAGCCTTCGGCGGTGGCGGGGCCGATGCCGGCGATGTCGGTGAGGGGGCGGGGCATGGTGGGCTCTTGCGCAAGATGGCGCAGTCTTGCCGAAGCGACGCCGGGGCACAAGCCGTCGCGGGCAGGGCCGGGCGTGAGGGGCGGGCGCAGGCACCGGTCCTGCGCGCGCCCGGGTCAGGCGGTCAGATCGCCGCCCAGTCGGTGATCTTCACCGGTGCGCCCTGCTGCACGACCGGGGTCGACTGGGCCTGCTGCTGCGGGGCGGGTTGCGCGGACGGGGCGGGCTGGGCCGCGCCCGACTGTTGCGTGGTCTGCATCTCATGCCTCATGGAACGCCGTCATGCCTCGACATGAGGCAGTTTGAAAACGGCGAGACGTTGGCGGGAGGTAGGCTGGCGCGACCATTCGGTCAAGCGAAGTTGCGCGTTCCGCTGCCGGCTCGCGAGGATGTTACAGCCCGGCCACAGCCATGTCGGGGCCTGCGTCCTGCGGCCGGCCGCACAGCGGGATCGTGCGCTCGGAGGGCAGGCTCAGCAGCCGCTCGAGCGCGGCATTGTCGACCACGAGATCGGCGAGCGTGCAGCTGTCGAGCGAGGCATAGAAGGCTTCGAGCGCCTTGCCGAGGGCCACGCGGAACAGGCAGGCCTCGCTCAGCGGGCAGGTGTTCGTCGCGGCGTCGAAGCATTCGGCGAAGGGCAGCGTGGCCTCGAAGGTGCGCAGCACCTCGCCGACGCCGATCTCGGCCATCGGCCGCGCCAGCCGCAGCCCGCCCGAGCGGCCACGCTGGGTCTCGATGAAGCCGCGCTGCGCGAGGGTGTTGACGACCTGCGCGAGGTGGTTTTCCGAGGCATTGCAGGCGGCGGCGATCTCATGCTTGCGCACGATCCGGCCGGGATTGACCGCGCAGCACATCAGCGTGCGCATGGCCAGGTTGGTTCGCGTCGTCAGTCTCATGGCAAGGCCCTCTGTTCAGCATCCCATAGGCGAAACCGGGCCGGCGCGATTTGACCCAGATCAGATATCCGCGATGCATGATTTTTTCAGGGGGGAGGGGGGGGGGGGGGCGACGCGACGCCAGGGGCGGGGAGCGGTCGTTCGCTGCGGATGCCTCCGAAGTCCGCTTAGCAACGAGAGCATATTTGACCCAATGAAATGCTCCTTGGCCTGCAGCACTCACCGAGCAAAGCATTGAGGTGAAAGGCCGTAGGTGTGCGGGATAGAACCTTCCACGAACACCAAAGTTCGGCTATTAAGTTCCAGGCAGGTAATCGAGAATGAAAGAACGAGCAGATGACAAAACGATGGGTAGGAATTGTCGTTAGTGGCGACAAGGTCATTGTGGTTGACGCCGAAGTTCCCGATGCCGGTCAGCTCGTTCTTCAGAATGATGACACTTGGAAAATGCAAGGTGGTGATCGCGCGGCCGCCTATAACGTGATTGGCCAACAATGCCGCGACTACCTCCGTGCCAATGGTGTTACGAAGGTGTTGATCAAGGCCAGCGCAGTGTCACTCGGGGGCACCAAAATCGGCCACCTGCGAAGCGCGGAGTTGAGGGGCGTCATCAAAGGCGCAGCGGCGTCGGTTTGCGAGGTGAAAGAATTCTCGAAGGCCGCGCTTAGCAGGAATTTCGGTGATCGGAAGGTAGACGAATACGCAAAAGACGACGCATTCTGGATGACTCACTTTACCGGCGAAGAACTTCGTGTAGGCAGTCGAGAGGCCGCGATTATGCTTTTGGCTGAGAGCGGTCGAAATGAATAATCACGTCGCAAACCTCCAGATAGGAGATCACATCGGTAGTGGTCAGTTCGGCGACGTTCATGCTGCGGTTGACCAGGTTCATGGCAATGTTGCTGTGAAGATCATTTCTCAAAAGGAGGATCAAACCGACGCTGACTGGGATGCCGCCAAAGCTGAGTTTTTGCGAGAGGCACAGTACCTCGCAGCCGCAGAGCACCCGAACGTCGTGCCGGTGTATCACCTGGGCGAAAGCCCGGACGGCAAGAGCATCCGCTACTGCATGAAGTTGTGTGCTGGTGGGTCGCTGCAAGCTCCATACGAAGCAGGTCCAATGAGACTGTCTCAGGTGCGAAAGGCGGGAACGGAGGTCCTACTCGGGCTGGGCGCTCTCCACGCGCGCGGGATGATCCACCGCGACATCAAGCCGGGCAACATCCTGATTGACGAAAACGGTGTCGCGCGACTTGGCGACTTTGGCCTAGTCACGGACGAGCTGCTGCATGGCTACGCGGTTGGGGCCGGGTATTCTGATCATTTGGCGTTTGAGTTCTGGGAGCACGGGGTAACGAGCGCGAAGTCGGATATCTGGGCGCTCGGTATGACTCTGTATCGCCTCCTTCATGGGGAGGCATGGTACGCTGAATCTAGACCACCGCGAATGGTGATAGCTGATGGCGGGTTCCGCGATACACTTAAGTGGCTCCCGCATATCCCGCAGCGTTGGCGTCGTGCAATTCGGGCCATGCTTCATGACGATACCGATCACCGCTGCCAGAATGTGGCGCAGGTGCAGGCGGCATTCGCTGGCTTGCCCGTCGAACCTGATTGGCAATGTGAGGTTGATGGACAGCAGGTCCGTTGGCGCCGGCAGCAAGGCGGGCGCATCATACAGGTCGAATGGAACCGAAACTCTGCTCGTCGCCACGATTGGCGTGCGTGGAGCGAACCCGTTGGCACTGGCCGACCGCGCACGCTTGGTGGCTCGAACGGTCAAGTTGGGTCGCAGGTTGCGATCAGAGAACTAGAGGCTTTCCTGCGACCCTAAACTGCGCGGCGCTTCGGCGGCAAAACGTAAGGCCCCATATCAGGAGTCCTGACTGGCGGTTTCGCACCAAGGGCTTTGATGGCGAGTTCGCGTCGGTCGCCGCTGCAGGCGCTGCAAAAGCTCTTAGAGGCGACGACACCCTCTTGTGGATGCCACACACGTCCGCAGAACCTGCACTTTGGTAAGCGCAAAGCCTTCATGGTCGCACCCGTTGGATCGTTGCTTCTCCCTTATGGGGAAGAACATACACAGAACAGTCGCAGGTGGCAAATTTTAAATGGGTTCGGTTGGTGGCTAACGGCTGTTCTATCTTTCCAAGCGGCCTTTCGCGAAAGATGGCGCCAAGGTCCGCTCCGGGCCGTCCAGGTTGATCTGCCGACCCCGTTCAACAGGACTAGACGCTGCGCCACCGCATGACTGCCGCCGGTTGCTTTAGCTCATGGTTCCAACGATCACGGTCAGACTAGCGGCGCAGACCAGCGTTGCGGTGGCGATCAAGCACTTTACGGAGAGGTTGAGGTCGAGGGCAAATACATGCCAGATGACGGCTGCGGCCACGAGTCCTGACAGCACCAAACTCCACCCCACATTCGCATTAACAGCATACCATGCCGCCTCATTGCTCAAGGTTCTACCAGTGCGGAAACCTGTCGTTGCGTTGGGTGGAACCATCTGAAAGGCCAGCACCAGCCCGATTGCACAAAAGATGAGCGGGGGAAGCAGAATCAGGTATTTCATTGGGCTCTCCAAGGCGATCAGTGTCCGGTTTGTCCCGCATCAGCAACATTCGCCCCGGATTTCGCTGCATAATGCCACGGCCGACCGCTTCGGGGAAGCTGCGCCGCGGCGACGACGCATGCTCGAGCGGCGGCAAAGGGCCGAACAGGTCGACGCGGCCGGGCAGGCCTCAAGAAAGGCTTGCCGCGCCGCCGCATGGCCGATTCAAACTCTCATCGGACTTTGGAATAGAGGAAGCAATCGCGAGGAACATCCGAGATATTGGGATGCCTGAAGTAGCGCCGCATTACACCCTCTCGCTCCATGCCCGCTTTCTCCAAAACGCGAGCAGAGGCCGGATTTTCCACGTCACAGAAGGCTTCGGCCCTGAAGACTTGAGAATGCGACAACGCATGAGCCACAAGCCGATGCATCACCTCCGATGCGCAGCCTTTGCCCCAAGCCGATCGCCGGAGGACATACCCGTAGCTGACCTTATGCCCGTTCAGCTGAGGATGAAACATCCCGACAAGTTCAGCAGGTTGTCGGCGATCAAACGCGACCAAGGGGAAACCATTTCCCGCCTCCCATTCCGCGGACACGATCTGTAAGAATTCGTTCGTGTCCGTAACGCTGTGATGGGGCATCCAGCCTAGAAACCGGGTGACCTCAGGATCGGCCGCATAGGCGGCAAATATAGCCTGCGCGTCCTCGATCTTCGCTCGGCGAAGACTGTAGCGATCGGTCTCAAGGCTTTCGGGCAGGCGATACATTTGGATCATCCCACAACGATAGCGATGCAGCGCGCCGCGACAAGCCTGTATGGCCGCTTCGAGCTCATGTTACCGAATTTCTGTGGTGCAGTAGACGAAGGTGGCGTGGTATAGTTAGCCGAAAACCGGAATTGAACTCGGCTGGAGCCGCATGAACCGTATCCCACAGCTACCAGCGGCACATCCGCAGAACCATCTTGAAGCGCTGGCCAAATACTGCGCCACAATGTGTGAAATCGAGTGCTGTGGATTGGATGCCTGCGACTTTTCTCCAGTACACATCGCCTCATATTGTTTGAGCCGAGATGTTCGCTACCCATCACGTGTTGCGATGGAAATCATTGAACAAGCCAAGACATTGAAAAAAAATTATGGATCAAATGGCGCGAGTGCGCGCGGCATTACAATCGACGAAATCAACGAGCGCATGACGGGTCGGAGAGTTGATATTTTGGCTGAAATACTAGTGCGACAAGCGGCGTTAGCGAAAGCTATTCTCGACACTGATCAGGCGGATGAGCGCGATCCGGTTTTCGTTTGGCAAAATGGCCGGGGTTCCAACGCTCTGAACGAAGATTAGCTGTCTGGAAGTGTGACGTGAACGTCTGCAAAGTCCGCACTGCCGACCTTGGGCCGCCAAGCCATGCTGCACGATGCCATGTATGACCGGTTCTGGGCAGCTGCATGGCAGTGACGGGCTGCCCCATGAGCGGCGGCTCAGGGCCGGGCGCGCGGATTGGGCCGCCGCCTTCGCAACGGGACGACTATGTGGGAGGGCGTGATGCTCCGCCCTCCCAGATGGTCCATGCTACCTGACTTCCCGAAATCCCTCCCCCTCAAAGACCTTGCGCGGTTCGCCACGCTGGATCTGGCTGTGCAGGTCATGCACCGCTGCCTTTTGCGAGGCCACAACCTCTGCCCGGTCGGCGGAGATCAGCACCGACAGCCGGTCAAGCGCCACGCGGCGGTTCATGTGCTGTGAGCGGTTGTCCCTGACCACCACCGACCAAGCCCGCCCCTCCGGATCAACCCATCGGGCGCGGATGGCACTTGAGGTCTTGTTCTGGTGCTGCCCCCCGGGACCGCCGGCGCGGATGGCCTGCATCTCCACTGTCTCCGGATCGATCCGGATCGCGACGGGCGCCGGAGCGAGGCGGAAGATCTGGGCGAACCAGTTCTTCCTCGGGTGCTTTGGCCGCAGGCTGCTGGGGCAGCGCCAAAGAATGCTGCCTTCCCAGTCCCGCGCCATTTCCGCAGCTCCTGTGCCTGACAGCACGATCACAGCTGAGGCGGGGCCATGGAGTGCGGCGCGCTCGGCCACGTCCAGATCAAGGCCCAGCAACTCGGCCTTTTCGGCGAGCCGGATCAGGAGATGTGCCACGGCCTGGCGGCATTCGCCGGGGCCGTTGCCGCTGGAAAGCAAAAGGGTTTCCCGCTCGGTCATTCTGTATCTCCCCCAGCGGCCTTGCCCGCCGTCTTGAAGGTAATCAGCGGCACCAGCCGCGCGATGGGCTGGGCCAAACCGAAATCGACCAGATCACGCAAAACCGATTCCGGGTTCTTGTAGGCGGGACCAGCCTCTTCCATCAGCAGATCCCGGTCCCCGCAGACCACACGACCGCCAAAGCGGTTGCGGGTCAGCGCCGCCAGTTCGGATTTCACCTTGCGCACGCGCCCGTGCATCGAGGCGCGGTCATAGCGGCGCCCCGCCCCATGCGACACCGAGCCGAGCGCCTTGGGCACAAGGTCCGGCACCGATATGAGATAGCTCGGGGCATCACGTGATCCGGCCAAAGGAACCAACCCGCGATCAGCCCCGGCGGCACCCTTGCGGTGCAGCCACAACCCGTCCTGCGCCACGACCTGATTGTGAACGGTGTCGCAGATCAGGCTGGCCTCGCAGGACAGTGCCTCGGCTGCGAGAGCCGCAATCAGTGCGCGGTTCAGTCGCGCCCAGACCAACGCGGCATCGTGCAAGGCCAGGTAGCGACTGGCCGCCGCGCCGTCCGGGGCGTAGCCTTGCTTCCAGCTGTCATCCAGCCCTTCGAAGATCTGTGCCCCCCGCCCGCGAGAACCGGAATGGACCAGCAGGCACAGATCGCCCGGCCGCAGCGAGGTTGCGTCCGGGCTACTAACCTCTTCGACGGCCTGCACCTCGCAAAAGTGGTTGCCACCGCCGATGCTGCCCAGACCATCGGCGGCGATCAGTCCTTCGATGCCTGCGTCAGCCAGTGCGCTGGCGGCATCCGCAGGATCGGCACCATCGTCCAGCACCGCCAGCCGTCGGACCGCTTTGTCGATCTTCAGCCGATGACGCGGCAGATTCAGTCGCCAAAGCCCCATGCCGCAGCCGATGTCCGGCCCCACCAGTTGCGGCCAGATCCGGTCGGCCAGGAAGGCGGCGCCGACCGGGCCGAAGCGGCCGGGATGCAGATCGGGGAAGCCTGCGACGGCCACCATGCCGGGCCAGGCGGCCACCTGCGCAAGCTGATCCTCGGCACGGCCTTCGACCCAGGCTTGCGATGAATAGAAACGAGAGATACAGGCGCGCACGGCGCTCTGCTCTCCCCAAATGGGATTGCCCATCGCGTTCGTCTTTCCATAACAGAACACGCGACCAAAATGGCCGCAGATGGATCGACGGGTGAAAGGAAAGCCCCGAGGGCTGTCAGACCCGCGTCAGATCCGAAGGACGGGTTGTGATGATGAATGCTGTCATGTCATGCCCTCCTTGGCTGCGGGTGTGGTTCGTTTCAGACAGATATACTTTCGCGCTGTTCTGCGAAAGTGGGGGCCAAGAACACGCCATCACCTGATGCACAGCGGCTACACAGCTGCCTGATACGGCTTTCGGAATCAACGGATGCGCGTTCTTACCTGAATGGCAGCTTTGCGAAATGTTGCTATGCAGCATTCGCGGCGACTGACCGGCGGCAATGGGCCGGGGGCGTCGATTCGGCGGCGCGGGCCTTAAGAAAGTCATGCCGCGACGCCACATGGCCGCTTCGAGCCGATGCACGACGTTGCCCCACCTGGATACGGTCGCTATACACGAGCGGAACGAAAGGTGAATATTATGCAAAGACACAGCTTTGAGCACGATGGCGTGGTCTTCTCCTTCCTCGACGCGGGCGGCGACGGCAAACCCTTGCTGGCGCTTCATGGCCACTGGATGGGAGCTTCAGATTTCGCGGAGGTTGCGAACGATCTCTCGCCCGAGTGGCGCGTCATCGCTCTCGACCAGCGTGGCTTCGGGGAAACCGACCACGGGGCCGCCCATCACATGGCCGCCTACATCGGCGATGCGGTCGCGCTTCTAGAGCACCTGTCCATCACCGAACCGGTTCCGGTGCTGGGGCACTCGTTCGGCGGGATCGTCGCCTATCATCTTGCAGCAGTGCACCCGGATCGGGTTGCCGCGATGATCATCGAAGACATCGGCGTGAATATGCAGGATGATTCCGCACCCTTTGTCACGAATTGGAGCGGCACCTTCCGACTGCGCGAAGCGTTGGAGGAACGGCTTGGCCCGCGACTTTCCCCCTATCTGCAGAACTCCATTTGCCGCGTGAAGAATGGATGGACGCTCAATTTCGATCCGGCCGAATTTCTGGAGTCGGAACAGGCAACCAATGGCGACCACTGGAATGTCTGGCTGCAAAGTCGCTGCCCCGCCCTGGTCGTTTCCGGCGGTGAAAGCCGTGTCAGCGACGCGGGAGAATTGAGGGTAATGGCGGAGAAGCGGGATGCCGCAGCCTTCGCCCAGCTGAAGGCTGGTCACTCTGTTCATATCGACGCTCGTTCGGAATTCGTAAACCTCCTGCGGCAATTCCTAAAACAGCAACATTTGTGAACGGCAAGTTTGTCCCGCATCAGCGACATTCGCCCCGGATTTTGCTGCACAATGCCACGACCGACCGCTTCGGGGAAGCTGCACCGCGGCATGAGCGCATGCTCGACCGGCGGCAAAGGGCCGATCTCACTCTCAGCGATGCGCCAGATAGTCCGCCGAAACGTACCCCGAGACACCGGGCTTGTCGGTGAGGAAGACCTTGCACCAGACCTTGCCGTTCGTCGTCACGCAGTTCTGGCGGGTGAGGCGCGTGCCGTCCGGCAGGCCGATGATGATCTTGCGATCGAGGCCCGGGCCTTCGCGAAGCTTCAGGAGGTCATCTGGCCCGGCACCTTTGACGACTGCACCGGAACCGACCGAGCATCCGGTCGCGATCATGAGGGCGAGGAGCGCAGCAAAATGAGGTCGCATCGTCAGTCCTGAATCGTTTCACCATCAGTACGACACCCTCACGCGAAAGGACAGCGGGCAGGACGCGACCCCGGATCCGCGCGGCATCGGAGCGGCCATTGACGGCCGATCCCAGCCGGGAGGAGCGGCGGTCCCGACCCGGATTTCGCCGTCGCACTCCTCGCGCGGCGGCTTCGGGGAATGGGCCCCGCGGACGGCGGCGCCCCGATTGGCACCGGACCTTGTCGGGTGCTGCACGAATGTCCGCGGACGGCGGCGACAGCGCCGGCTTGCGGCTACCGTGCGGGCCAGCCGTTTTCATGGATCACGCTCTCGAGCGTCAGCCTCTTGCGCCACCCCCGGGCTTCAAGCTCCGGCTTCGTGTAAAGGTCGTCGACATAGCCCGCGCAAAGATAGGCAACGATTTCCACATGGTCCGGGATGCCAAGCAGGCCGCGCAGGTCTTCCGGCCGGAAGATCGAAACCCAGCCGATCCCCACACCTTCCGCGCGGGCGGCCAGCCAGAGGTTCTGCACGGCGCAGACCGTCGAATAGAGATCCATGTCGCGATTGTGGGTCCGGCCCAGAACCACCTTCCCGCCTCGGCTCCGGTCGCAGGTCACGCAGATGTTCAGCGGCGCGGTCAGGATCCCCTCGAGCTTCAGCGACCGGTA
>NZ_SAVA01000011.1:0-114863 GCF_004022465.1 Paenirhodobacter huangdaonensis
GCCGGATGGAGCGCGAGATGCGCCTCACCATGGCGCGGATGCAGGCGGCGACGGCGCGGGTGGAGGCGCGTGAGCGCGCCCTCGCGCAGGTCGAGCGTATGCCGAAAGCGCCGGTCGAGCGCGAGCCCGAGGTGATCGAGGCGCCGGAGGCGACGGCGCAGGCTGGTGAGTAGCCGGCGCTATGTGAAGCGGATCTGGCGTGTCCCGAGAGATCGGGGCGCGCTGGAATACCTCGCGACACTCATTGTCAAGATGCTGGTCAAGCACGGCTGGCCGGCGTCGTGGCGTCGCGAGCCCTTCACTGATGGTTTCGTCGTGGTCAGCCATGACCACGGCGAGGCCTTGCCGCCCGACTTCCTAGAGGCCGTGCAGATCGCGGCGCGGATCGTCGCGAGGACCTATCGCGTCGAGATTGAGCAGCATGGCTCTTTCGTTGGCCTGCTCTGTGACTATGAGGTCACGGCTGGCGGGCACTTTAAAAAGCTGATGTAATCACATGATTTTGCAAGGAAAGGCTCGGGCCCCTGTGCGCGAGGTGGTCTTGCATTGCGCGGCGATCAGGACCGGGCAATTCTCGCACATGTCGCCGTTTCAGGTGTTCGCTACGGTTAATCGGTGGCACACCGAGCGGGGTTTTAAGAACGGTTTCGGGTATCACGGGCTGTTCATGCCCGATGGCACCTGGTATTCCGGGCGCCCTCTCACGATGATCGGCGCACATGTCCTTGGGCATAACACCGGCACGCTCGGGTTTCTGCTGATTGAAAGTCAGCAGATCACCCATATTGCGCAGTTCGGCGACTGGTTCACCTCCGCGCAGGCGCTGGCCGTCAAGGCCAAGCTGCGCGATCTCGACGGCATCGAGAAGGTTTCTGGGCACAATGACTATGCCCCGAAGCTGTGCCCCGGCTTCCATGTGCAATCGGGGGATTGGTTGTGATGTTTTTCCATGGTGTCGTTGGCTTGCTTGGCGCAGCTTCGTTTCTGTTGTCGTCCCGGGCATATCAAGGCTTCTGGCGTATCGTCGGCGTGGTTCTCGCCGCGTGCGCCTGTGCTTGGGCCTTGTTGTGCTTTTTGTTGTGGGCGTCGCTGTGATCTAGCGCCGACCGCGCGCCCTACCCGCCTGTTTCAGGCGGGTGGGGCGGCGCATTACCCTTGTTCCTGTATGCAGTTTAAGAAACTCTGGACATGTGCACCCGCCCTATTGAGAAAGACGGAAAGACCTTTGCCTGTCGCACCTGCGACGAATGTATTGCCACTCGCCGGCATGGCTGGGTGGCTCGGGCGATGGCCGAGAAAACGGGGCACGCGCATTGCCTCGTGATCGCGTTGACCTACTCGGACGAAACTGAAATCGGGCGGCAGGGCGCGCGGATGTTCGCATATGCGGACGTGCGCGCCTTTTTCGCGCGTCTGCGCGCTGCCGCTCGTCGGTATGCTGATGCTGAGAGGCTGAACGAGGCGCCGGTTATTCGGTTCCTGTGTGCCGGTGAGCAGGGCGACCGGAACGGGCGCTGCCACTGGCACATGATCGTGTATAGCAACCTCGATCTGATGAAGCTTGGCACTTTTGAGGGCCGCTTTGGTCGCGTGACCAAGCGGGCCGATATGATGACGGTCGGCAAGCGTAAGCGCCGCCTGAACTGGTCCCTGTGGCCTTACGGCTTCGTGACCCTGCAAGAGCCTGACCAAGGCGGGATGAACTACGTCCTGAGTTACTGTCTTAAAGACCAGTTCACCGGCGAAAAGTCCGAAGGGACCATGCGCGAGGCCAAAGCCGAGCGGTTCGCCACTGGTCTGTTTCGAATGAGCAAACGCCCGGCCATTGGCGAGGCGTGGCTCTATTCGAAGATGGAAGCGCTTGACGCCAAGGGCGCGGTGCTTCCTGCCGTGGAGCTGAGGATACCCGATTTTCACGGCTATTACGTCCCGAGCGGTTCCTTTCGTGAGAAAACGCTCTGGGCTCTCGTCGCGCTGAACAGGCGCGTTGTATGGGCCACCGGCGCCCCCGCGCCGCAGTGGCCCTCTTTGCTTGCCTCGTGTCGTGAGAACGAGGCAGATTTGGAGATCCTGAATGGCCCACAAACCGACGAAGAAGACCCCCTCGAAGTCGAGATTGAGCGGCGGCGCTCTCTCGCGGCCGGCGAAAGCGCGCGGCGTGATTTTGCCCGGCGATGCGGCGCCGCTGTGGCCTGCGATTGGTGCCTCGGATTCCTTACCGAAGCGGCGCTTGCCGAGCGAGGTATTGAACGCTTCGAGGACGAGGCCGGCGTCTGGCAATATCGCTCGACTCCGGGCCGAGCGTCACTTGCCGAGCGCCGTGCTGAGCGCGGAAGCGGCATCAATTCCGACTGCCGCGAGCGAGGCACGAAGCTCGCCCGTCTCACCTTCCCGGCGACGGGAGGAGGTGCGGGACATGCTGGATGACCCGCGAAAGACGGTCTGCAAGGAGCGTCCCAAGGATACCAAATCCAAGGGGGGTGGTTCACGGGCCTTTGTCCCGTGGTGTGATCGTAAGAAATAAGCCCCCGGCCCCGCTCTTTTCATTAAGGGCTGTAGGGGCCGGGGGCGTGGTTGGAGCTGGCGCAACGCCAGCGTCCTGTTTGGCCCGGGGCACGGTTCGGCAGGTAGCACGGTGCTTGCTCTCCGTTCGCTCTGCGCGCGCTGCTGAGTGTCCCCGGTGCCGCTTATGCGCAGCCCCCCATGACTGGGGGGCGCAGCGCAAGGGGGGTTGATCCCCCTCCCTCTCGGGAGGGAATGGTGATACTGCATCCCCCGGATGGATCGGCCCTGCAAACGATGCAGTTCAACCGGAGGTTGTTTTCACCTCATAATGTGTTGTCATCGTGCGTGTTAACCTGTTCGGTTTATGTTCACGCCAGAATTTGCGCCAAAGGCGTTGACAACCTCACCCCCTTGTGTTTACTATAAGATGTGCGATTTTCGCACCGCGCTTGACCTTCTCTTGCTTATACGAATCGCGATGCCCTTGGGCTGATCTGGCTGACCGCCCCAGATCAGTCGTGCCTGCAGCCTTTAGTCCGCCAATCCATATTTCTGCAGAAACAGTGTGCAGCGCTCGACCGTGAGCCTGTTCCAGCCGAGATCGGTCGCCAGTTCATCTATCGTGCCGCCCGCTGCGCCACGTGCGGTCAGCGCCGCCAGGACGCCTTCCAGCGTTGAGATTTTCTCGGCGGACCAGCCCAACCTGTCATAGCCGCGCACTTCAAAAATCAGTTTCAGGCGCGCGGCATCGCCGACGGCAACCACCCTGTCATCCGAGCGGTTTGCGAGCACCGTCGGATAGCTTCCGAAGATATCCATTGGCGCCGTTCCGACGGGATTATGGTGTGAGCCTCTGCCTTCGGGATTGCCCGAGATCAGGCGAATGGACGTCAGCTCTTCCCAGAAGTCCTGGATCTTCGGGATGATCACGCTCCAATCATACTCGCTTCTGACGCGGCGCATTCCGGCAGCGCCCATGCGCCGGCGCATCTGCGCGTCGCGGGCCAGCGCAACGAAGGCGGCGGTCATCTGGCGCAGGTCGATCCGGGTCAGCATGGATAGCCGGTTGCCATATTGCGCATAGGAAAACTCGCCGGACAGGTAGCCTGCGGCCTCTCGCTGGCTGGCGTCGGCTGCCACACTGCGGGTCGGAACCCTGATGCCGACATCGGGCGAAACGGTGTCGCGCATCCCATCCCAGTCCGACGCCACCACCGGCAATCCCGCGGCCATTGCCTCGATCGGCGAGAGACCGAAGGTCTCCTGAATATTGTCGATCGGAAAGGCGAAGATATCCCCGGCCGACAGCGTCTGCTTGCGGCAGAGCGGGTCGTCGCCGGGAAGATGATGGAAGGAGACCGACGGCATCAGGTTTTGCGCACAATCGTTGAAGATTGCCTCGCTGAGGCTGTCGCCGAAGATGCCACAGGCGATGAAATGCAGCCGTTTTTCCTTCCCCAGCTGCTCCTGCGCCTTTTGCAGCGCGATGAACAGGGGGCCGGGATCGAACTTGCCGTAAGGCAGCAGCCGCGCGACCGTGACCACCGCGATATCGTCGTCACCCCATTTCATCTCTTCGCGCAGGGTCGCCCTGGCCTGTGCGTCAGCAGTGAAATCGTCGCTGTTGATGCCAAGTGGAATGACCGGCAGTTGCGGGCGGGGCGGAACGTTGCCAAAGCGGTTGCGCAAGAAAGCCTCGGCGACTTCAATGTTGCGAACCGTCGCGGCACGGACCGCGCGCGAGGTGCAGATCACGCCGTCCCACTCGGCCTGCGGTCCGGCCCGGAGATCGAAAAAGCCGCGCATGACCAGCTGCGTCGCGGTGGTGTGCGTGAGCCCGCAGATCGAATAGCGATTCATCCCGAACGCCTGGCGCTGCCAACAAAGGTCGGCAAAGTTCGGAGCAGGAAAATACAGGGTCCCGACCGGTGCAATTCTGGGGGTCTGGCCGTGAAATACGGCGCGGTGAGGCTTCGTGGGCGCGTACCGATCCTTGACCTCGGCAAAGTCTTTGCTGCCGCCGTGCCCCCGTGTCAGGGATACAAATTCATCCACATCGGCATGGCGGAAGAAGCCCTTGAGGAATGACTCGCCCGCCATGCGGCGCCCGTTGACCCCGTTCGCGCCGGGATCATAGCTATCGCTAACATACCAAATGGCGGCGTTTCGGCTGGCCTTACTCAATGCGTTCCATCCATAGCCAGGGAGTTGGTCCCTTGCGCCACTCCCAAAGTGCGGTCAGGCGATCAAGGTCGCTCAGCTCTTCCATCCAGTCGGGCAGCACACCGGCTTCAATGCGCCGGGCAAGCTTCGTCACCCGATGGGTGGACGCAAATCGGCTGGCGATCGCATCGGACAGTCCGGGACGATCGCAGTCATGGACCTCGACAAGAATATCGGCGTCACGCAAACCCACCGCCCGGGACGGGTCCAGCAAGCCGTCCTCGGCGCCCTCGATGTCGCAAATCACGACGCTTCTGGCCTTCAGGCAGATGTCGAAATGCTCATGCCCCCATTCGCCGCCGATCTCGACGCGGTCGAGCACGCCGTTGCGCCGAGCAAGCGCCGCACAGGCCTCGCGCGCGGCCGGGCTGGCATCGCGTGCGATCACCTTCGCCGCCGGCAACCTCCGCGCCAGACCGACGGCATAATAGCCTTCGGCACAGCCGATATCGATCACCAGGTCATAGGCGCGCGCGACGATGGTCTCGATGACCGGCGCCAAAGAGGCCTCGTAACAGCCCAGCAGGCGTGGCACGCGTGCGCCTTCGGTCGCGGCAATACCGTAGTCCATTCCGGCGAAAGGACCGCTCCCGACCACGGCGCCCTGCCGCTGGACCAGGGTGTTCTCGATCACCTGCGCGCGCCATTTCGCCAATAGCCTGTAGGCCCGGGTCAGAGACCGGATCGACGGCTCCCGCTCAGCCAGTGATCGCAATTGCGATGTCACAGCCTGGGTGAGACCGGAGGCTTGCGCCGATGCCTTCGCGGGCCTTGCCCCCTGGCCGTCGCGCCGTTGCAAGGGGCCGGTCCCCTGTGCCGCGTCCTTGCGCTGATAGCCCAAGGTCGCTTCCTGTTGCGGGTCAAGCTGGCCCCACAGGAAATCGCGATCCGCTGCGTCCAACGGCTCATATTCCCCCGCCGCGAACAGCCCTTCGCTCTGGCGCCCGCGGCGCGCGGCGACGGGCTCGAAATCCGGGCCTCTCGGCACGCCGAACCGTTCGGAAATAGCCTGAAGGAACCCCTCCGGGTCCTCTGCCACGTCTTCATGCCTGACCAGGATGCAATTGCCGAACCGGTGCGGCAAAGACAGGAACCCGGCATTTTTGGCGGTGCGCAGGGCGCAGATATTGGCGAACCTCTCGCCGGTCAGCGGATGGCGGTCCCATTGCAGCTCGGCCCCGAGGACCGGGTCATCCTCGCCGAGACCGAAATTCGGCTCATCCGCCCGGGATAGCCATTGCGCGCGCAGGAACGCCTGAAAGGGCAGGATGCGAAGCTGCGGGTCCGCATGCCACGGCCGCCGGTGCATGCTGCGCAGCCAGGCCTCGGGCTCTCGGAACACCCCGATTGCCAGGGTGGTGACCGGCGCGGCCAGCATCTGCGGGAAGGCGTGTTTCCAGCCGTAGCGAAAGCCGAACCGGCCGATCCGGTCCCCCGGGCTGTCGGCAAACGCCGGAAAGTTTCGCCGGACCAGCTCCATCGCGTGGTTGGTGCCGGAATTGCGCTCGCCGAATACCATCGCGGCCGACAGATCCGCCGGCGTCGTCCTGATCGCTATGGTGGGGAACCGGCTCATGCCGGAGCGGGCGCGCGGCCGGGCGCGGCGAAACGTTGCATGTCAGGCGCCATCCTGCCCCCGCTCCTTCGGCACCAGAAGCGTCTTGGGGCGCGCCGCCTCGGCGGCCCGAAACAGGCTGAAGGTCTGGTTGACAGAGGAGGCCACCCCCGCCATCGACGCCATCCAGCGCTCGATCTCGGGGGTGCGCTCCACCGGCACGACCTGCACCGGACGGTCCGGGCCATCGGCCTCGAACTGGCAATAGAACAGCGGATCGCCCCGCTTCAGGATCAGATCCTTGCCGGTGTCGTGCCATTCGAACGCCCACATCAGCGGCCGCAGCCAGGCATGGATCGGAAACCGCCCGCCGAAGATCGTGCCGGGCAGCGGTTCGGAGCGGTAATGCGCAAAGGCATCGAGCTGCGTGATGTAGCAGATTTCCTCCGCGACGAAGCAATAGCCCAGGGACAACTGGATCGTCGGCTTGTCCGGGTAGCGCCACTCGCTCTCCTGCACCAGGTGCACGACCTGGCCCAGCTTGCCAGCCCGGAGCGTCCCGCGCGGTCCGGCCCGGTTCACCAGCTGCGGCTGCCCCTTGTCGCCGCGGGTGAAACCGATGTGGATGTCGTAAGGGCAACGGATCAGGAAGTAGCGGCTTTCGAGCTGCACGACCCCGGGGCACCGCGCCGCCGATTTGGCGTGCGTCTTATTCGTGCCGCGGAAACTCACGCGTTCGGGCGGAAACATCACGATTGAGGAGGTATCGTGATCCATGAACCAGCCGACCGTCACCGGCCCCGACTTCGGGCTGAAGTCGGGACGCTGAAGGGTGATCCCAATCTCCATCATTCCCCCACCTTCGTCGCGTCCCGGCGCCCAGGTTGCTGTCATGCTGTCTCAAGCAGCGGCTTGCTGTTCTTCGCGATGCACCCTGCAAGGGTGCGTGCCTCGCGCCCTTTCAACAGCATGCGGGCGCCGTCCGGGCACTCTTCCTGCCCCCAGGTCTCCAGTTCCGGGAAAATCGAGACGATCTCTTCGATGACCTCAGGCGGGAACGACTTGAGCGCCTGCGCCCCGGTGTAAAGCGACTCCGTCATGGCGCCGTTGGAAAAGACCACCTCGTGCCGGCTGCACAGGAAGTGCCAATAGCTCACCTCGGTCACATCATGCGCCACCTCGACCCCGTCGATCGTCAGCAATTGCTTGGCGGCCGCCAGGACTTCGCTTTCGCCAAACATGCGCTTCGCCACTTTCGAGCGGATCAGCACGCGGTGCTGCGGCGAGACCAGAAGATCCCTCTCAGGCAGCCCGCCGCCAAGTGCGCCCTTGCGGATGCGGATCGGCCGAAGTTTCGGCTCGGCAGCAAGGCGCCCGGCATCAATGTGGCGCGACCCGATCCAGCGGATTTCCTGAGCGCCGTTGTCGGCTGTCACGACCACATCGCCCGCATGAAGATCTTCGATCATCACCTCGCCGTCCGGTGTCATGATCCCCGTGCCCGAGGCGAAGCACACGACATTCGTCTGATCCCAGGTCAGCCCGCCGGTGATGCCGGTCATGGTCAGCGTCGGCCCGCTCATATCGGTGCCGTTGAAGCTGATGACGCCATCGGCCAGATCGTGGTTCATCGCCATGATCGGCTGGACGAAATTCGTGCCGTTCGCGGCGTTGTAGGCCGCGAGCGTCGCATCGTTGAAGATGCCGCTCAGATCGACGAAGTCGTTGTTCGACTGGATGCCGTCGGTGTAGTTCCCGCCGTCTCCGGCGGTGAAGTCGGTGATCGTGTCGTTGCTGGCGCCATCCCAGTAGAAGAAGTCGTCGCCGGTTCCGCCGGTCAGCCTGTCATCACCGGCGCCGCCCATGATCGAGTCGTTGCCGGCATCGCCATTGAGCGTATCATTCCCGACAGAGCCCCAGATCGTGTCGTTGCCATCGCCGCCATAGGCCAGATTGTTGCCGGCCGGGTCGCCGATATCGCCACCTGCGATCGCATCGTCGCCGGCGCCGCCAAAGAGCGTGTCATTGCCGGCATCGCCCAGAATCGAGTCGTCGCCCGCATCGCCATAGATCTCATCGTTCCCGGCAGAGCCCCAGATCGTGTCATTGCCGGTGCCGCCGGTAAGACTGTCATTGCCATCGCCGCCGATGACACTGTCATTGCCGGCATCGCCGTGCAGCGTATCATCCCCGGCGGTGCCCCAGATCGTGTCCTCGCCATCGCCGCCATAGGCCAGATCGTCGCCGGCCGGGTTCGTTACATCGCCACCGTCGATCAGGTCATTGCCGGCACCGCCGAAGATCGTGTCATTGCCGGCATTGCCGGCAATCGAGTCGTCGCCCGCATCCCCATTGAGCAAGTCATTGCCGGCATTGCCCCAGATCGTGTCATTGCCATCGCCGCCATAGACCTGATCGTCGCTGATCGGCTCCGTTACATCGCCGCCGCTGATCAGATCGTGGCCGAGACCGCCGTAGATCGTGTCGTCCCCGGCATTGCCGGCAATCGAGTCGTTGCCATCGCCGCCCAGAATGGAGTCATTCCCGCCGCCGCCGCGCAGATCATCGTTCCCGAGCCCGCCGTCGATGATGTCATCCCCGGCGAAGATGGCATCGTTGCCGTCGCCCCAGATCGTGTCGTCGCCGGCACTGCCAAAGAGCGTGTCATTGCCATCGCCGCCCTCGATGGAATCACTGCTGTCGCCACCGTCGATGGCATCACCGCCGGCACCACCATCGATGGTGTCGCTCCCGGCGCCGCCGGTGATCGAATCGTTGCCGGCTTCACCCCAGATCGAATCGTTGCCGTCCTGCCCGAACAGGTCGTCATCGCCTGAGCCGCCGTTGAGCACATCATTGCCGGCTTCCCCCCAGATCGAATCGTTGCCGTCCGCCCCAAACAGCCCGTCATCGCCTGCGCCGCCGAGGATGGAATCGTTGCCGACTACACCCCAGATCGAATCGTCGCCATCCTGCCCATACAGCCTGTCATCGCCGGCGCCGCCGACGATCGTGTCGTTGCCGGCTTCACCCCAAATCGCATCGTTGCCGCCCTCCCCAAACAGTCGGTCGTTGCCGAGCCCGCCGATGATCGCGTCGTCGCCGAGGCCGCCGTTGACCGTGTCGTCGCCGCCATAGCCGAATATCGTATCGTTGCCGGAAGTCCCGTAGAGGGGATCGTTCCCAGGGCCGCCATTAATGATCGCCATGCGGATCTCCCAATCCCTAGACTGAACATTACAAGTTCCAGATCACCTCTGCGCCGCCGTCAGCACAGCCATTGCGGTTCTGGTTCCCAAGTGAGGTCTTCTTCGATGCCACCGCAAAGACGGTGATCTCTGCCTGCACCGAAGAGCGCATCGCTGCCGCCCCGGTCGCACAAAGGATCGTTGCCCACGGCGCCAGCGGGGCCGTCATTCCCGGCGCCGCCGAAAGTCAGGTTGCGGCCGGCGATACCGAAAATGTGGTCGCCGCCGCCAGACCGGCGCATCGCCCCGCGATCGGCCGGGCCGGTGAGTGTATCGTTTCCGACAGTGCCATTGACCATCTGACAGGCTCCCTGTGGCGTTCGACGCACATTGCAGACCGGGATGGATGCAAACCCTGGTGAGGTGCGGTCTCCCCCACATCCTCACGGGCTGCTCCTCCCCTGGCGCGAATGCTGCTGCTGGGGTTGCCAGCGCCTCCAAAATCAGGACCGGCCTCCGCGCTCCCTCAATCGGTGGCAGACGCTCCCCCTCTCAACAACTTCGCTATTGCCCCCCATCGGTGACACCAGGCCGCGAAGGCGCTGTTGCGCCAATGGCGTGATGTGGGGCTGTCCAGCGGGGAAGCCGCCGTTGCGGCGGGAGTTTCAGCGCCTGTAACCCGATGGTTTCGGAGTTCTGGCGGAATGCCTCGCACAGATCTCGCGCCATCGGCACCCATGTGCCGACCCCTCTAACCACATGGGTTCATGGCGAGACTTCTGAAACCGTTCGGTCCATGCGCCGTCGGGAGAATTGCGCGATTTCCTCGCGCTTCCGGGGCCGGCGACATCCGCGGTGCCGGCCGCGCTAGAACTGGCGGATCGAGGCCCGCACCCGGTCGAACAGCATCCCGGCGGCGCGCGGCATCGTCCGTCCCTTCGCCCGCAAGATCATGTAGGGCTCCACCGTCATCAGCCGGTTCAGCTCGAGCCGGCGGAACCCGGCGGACACCGGCGGGTCGAGCATCAGGTCCATCACCTCCTGCGACATCGGCGCCACCGAATCCGTCTCGCGCAGCAGCGCGACGATCACCAGCAGCGACGAGGCGGTGATGACATTGGCCGGCGAGGCCAGCCCCTCGTCGTGAAAGGCGCTGTCGATCGCAAGGCGGATCGGCGTGCCATGGTCTTGCAAGATCCAGGGCAGCCCGTGCAGGTCGCGCACCGAGACCGGCCCGCGGCCCAGATGCGGGTGGCCGTCGCGCACCATCAGCCGCACGATCTCGTCGCGCGCGGGCTCGAGCTCGAACGCCCTGTCGTCGACCCGCGGCGGCAGCCGGGCCAGCGCGAAATCGAGATCGCCCCGCTCGAGCGCCTGCACCAGCACGCCCGAGGGCGCCACCTCCACGCTCACGTCGATCTGCGGCGCGCGCGCCTTCAGCCAGCGGATCGCCGGCACCAGCTGACCGAGCGCCGGTCCGGTCACCGCGCCGACCCGCACCGCCCCGCCCCGCCCCGCCGCCATCTCGTCGAACTCGGCACTCATCAGCGCATGGTCGTGCACGATGCGGCGGGCATGGTGGGCGATCAGCGCACCTTCCGGCGTCGGCTCCATCCCCTTCGGCGTGCGCAGGAACAGCCGCAAGCCGAGCTGCGCCTCGATCTCGGCCAGCATCCGCGAGGCGGCCGGCTGCGTCATCCCGCAGGCCACCGCCGCGACCTGCAACTGGCCGTGGGTGGCGACCTCCAGCACAAGACGGCTTTGCGCTGGACGCATGTTCTGTAAGAATTCCGCCATGCAGCATACCATTATTGGAATACACTTTCCGTGTATTGATATTTGAACGCCATGTCACTCCCGATGTATCCCAAGATACCTCCCGCGCGGGAGGTACGCGGGGCGAGGAGGCCCCGCCATGGGAGGACAAGATGAAATTGCTCAAACTGGCGGGTGCGCTCGCCGTCAGCGCGTTGGCGCTGGCCTCGCAGGTCCAGGCGGAAGGCAAGGGGCTGATCGGCATCTCGATGCCGACGAAATCCTCGGCACGCTGGATTGATGACGGCAACAACATGGTCAAGCAGTTCCAGGCGGCGGGCTATGACACCGACCTGCAATATGCCGAGGACGACATCCCGAACCAGCTCGCCCAGATCGAGAACATGGTGACCAAGGGCGTCAACGTGCTGGTGATCGCGGCGATCGACGGCACCACGCTGTCGAATGCGCTCGACAACGCCGCGGCGGCCGGGGTCAAGGTCATCGCCTATGACCGGCTGATCCGCGACAGCGGCAACGTCGACTATTACGCCACCTTCGACAATTTCAAGGTCGGCGTGATCCAGGCCAGCTCGCTCGTCGACGGGCTGAAGGCGCGCTTCCCCGACGTGCACCCGTGGAATGTCGAGCTGTTCGGCGGCTCGCCCGACGACAACAACGCCTATTTCTTCTACAACGGCGCGATGTCGGTCCTGCAGCCGCTGATCGACGCCGGGGATGTGGTGATCGGCTCGGGCCAGACCGGGATGGACAAGGTCGGCACGCTCCGCTGGGACGGCGCGGTGGCACAGGCGCGGATGGACAACATCCTGTCCGCCACCTACACGCAAAAGCATGTGAACGGCGTGCTCTCGCCCTATGACGGGCTGTCGATCGGGATCTTGTCCTCGCTCAAGGGCGTCGGCTACGGCTCGGGCGACCTGAAGATGCCGATCGTCACCGGCCAGGACTGCGAGGTGCAGTCGGTCAAGTCGATCAAGGCGGGCGAGCAGTATTCCAGCGTGTTCAAGGACACCCGCGAACTTGCCCGGGTCACCGTCTCGATGGTCGACGCGATGATGAAGGGCGGACAGCCCGAGGTGAACGACACCACGACCTACAACAACGGCGTCAAGGTCGTGCCCTCCTACCTGCTGCAGCCGATCGAGATCGACGCCAGCAACTACGAGAAGATCCTCGTCGAGTCCGGCTACTACACCGCCGATCAGCTGAAATGAGACGGCCCGGCCGCCCGGCTTCGTCCCGGGCGGCCTCCACCTCCGGCCTCCGGGCCCGGCAGGAGCAGGACCATGACCACCCTCTTAGAAATGCGCGACATCACGAAGGAATTCCCCGGCGTCAAGGCGCTCGACCGGGTGAACCTCTCGGTCGCGACGGGCGAGATCCACGCCATCTGCGGCGAGAACGGCGCGGGAAAATCGACGCTGATGAAGGTGCTCTCCGGCGTCTACCCGGCCGGCAGCTATGACGGCGAGATCCATTATGACGGCGCTCTGGCGCAGTTCCGCACCCTGAACGACAGCGAATCGCGCGGCATCGTCATCATCCATCAGGAGCTTGCGCTGATCCCGCAGCTCTCGATCGCCGAGAATATCTTCCTGGGCAACGAACGCGCCCGCAACGGCGTGATCGACTGGGCCGAGACCTTCCGCCGCACCGAGGAGCTGCTTGCCAAGGTCGGGCTGAAGGACCCGCCCGGCACCATCGTCGAGACCATCGGCGTCGGCAAGCAGCAGCTCGTCGAGATCGCCAAGGCGCTGTCGAAGAACGTGAAGCTGCTGATCCTCGACGAGCCGACGGCGGCGCTTCAGGAAAACGACAGCCGCAAGCTGCTCGACCTGATGAAGGAACTGAAATCGCAGGGCGTCACCTGCATCATCATCAGCCACAAGCTGAACGAGGTGCGCTATGTCGCCGACACGGTGACGGTGATCCGCGACGGCACCACGGTGTCACGCCTCGACGCGGCGGCCGGCCTGTCCGAGAACCGCATCGTGCGCGACATGGTGGGGCGCGACATGTCGCATCGCTACCCCGAACGGCACCCGGCCCTCGGCGCGGTGGCGATGCAGGTCAGCGGCTGGAACGTCTGGCATCCGGACCAGAACCGGCGGGTGATCCGCGACATCTCCTTCAGCGTGCGGGCGGGCGAGGTCGTCGGCATCGCCGGGCTGATGGGCTCGGGGCGCACCGAGCTTGCGATGTCGATCTTCGGGCGCAGCTGGGGTCGCAACATCTCGGGCGAGGTGCAGATCGACGGCGCGCCCCGGGACCTGTCCACCGTCTCGAAGGCGATCGACGCCGGCCTCGCCTATGTGACCGAGGACCGCAAGCAGCTTGGCCTGGTGCTCGAGGAAAGCATCCGCTTCAACAACACCCTCGCGAACCTCGGCGAGGTGTCGCGGGCCGGGGTGCTGAACGAGGCCGAGGAAACCGCCGTGGCCGAGCGCTACCGCAAGGCGATGGCGACCCGCACCCCGACGGTGATGCAGACCGTGGGCAACCTGTCGGGCGGCAACCAGCAAAAGGTGGTGCTGGCGAAATGGCTGTTCACCGGCCCGAAGGTGCTGCTCCTCGACGAGCCGACGCGCGGCATCGACGTCGGCGCCAAGTATGAAATCTACACGATCATCAACGACCTGGCCACGCAGGGCAAGGCGGTGGTGATGATCTCGTCCGAGATGCCCGAGCTGCTCGGCATGTGCGACCGGATCTATGTCATGAACGAAGGGGCCTTCGTCGGCGAGCTGATCGCCTCCGAGGCCAATCAGGAGCGCATCATGTCGCTCATCGTCACGGAGTGAGGAAATGACGATGCAATCCACCGGGACCGTCTCGAACGGCGGCGCGCTGAAGGCCTATCTGAAATCGCACATGCGCGATTACGGCCTGCTGGTCGCCCTGATCGCGATCATGCTGTTCTTCCAGATCGTGACCGCGGGCACGCTGATGCGCCCGGTCAACATCACCAACCTGTTCTTGCAAAACAGCTACATCATCATCATGGCGCTCGGCATGCTGATCGTCATCGTCTCGGGCAACATCGACCTGTCGGTGGGCTCGGTGATGGGCTTCATCGGCGCCCTCGCGGCGGTGCTGATCGTCGAATACCACCTGCCGGTGCCGGTCACGATCGTGATCGCGCTGGTGCTCGGCATGGTGATCGGCGCGGCGCAGGGCTATTGGGTCGCCTATTGGAAGATCCCGTCCTTCATCGTCACGCTGGCCGGGATGCTGGTGTTCCGCGGCGCCTCGCTGTGGCTGCTGAACGGGCAGTCGGTCGGGCCGTTCCCGATGTCCTTCCAGATGCTGTCGACGGGCTTCGTCCCCGACATCTTCCCGACCGGCCTGACCACTGCCGCGGGCGCGCTGTTCGGCGAGCGCAACCTGAACCTGCTGTGCATGGCGCTCGGCGTCATCGCCTCGGTGGCGATCGTCTGGACCGGGCTGAAGGGGCGCGCGCGCGAGGCCCGTTATGGCACGGTGAGCGAACCCGCGAACGTGTTCTGGCTGCGCACCCTCATCGTCATCGGCGCGCTGCTGTTCCTGTGCTACAAGCTCGCCACCTTCCGCGGCCTGCCCAATGTGCTGATCTCGATGGCGGTGCTGACGCTGATCTACGCCTTCGTCACCCAGAACACGGTGATCGGCCGGCGGATCTACGCGCTCGGCGGCAACGCCAAGGCGGCCAAGCTCTCGGGGATCAAGACCGAGCGGCTGACCTTCCTCGCCTTCGTCAACATGGGCTTCCTTGCCGCGCTGGCCGGGCTGATCTTTGCCGCGCGGCTGAACACCGCGACGCCGAAGGGCGGCTACGGGCTCGAGCTTGACGTGATCGCGGCGGTGTTCATCGGCGGCGCCTCGGCCTCGGGCGGCACCGGCAAGGTGATCGGCGCGGTCGTTGGCGCCTTCATCATGGGGGTGATGAACAACGGCATGTCGATCATGGGCATCGGCATCAACTACCAGCAGATGATCAAGGGCCTGGTGCTGCTCTCCGCGGTGATCTTCGACGTCTACAACAAGAGAAAGCAGGGCTGAGCCATGACCTTCCTGAGCCAGTTGAAAACCGGCGGCGTGATCGTCCGCGAGGGCGCGCAGGCGCGGCTGCTGCCCGGGCTGAACTCGACCTACGCGCTTGCCCAGGCGGCGATCGCGGCCGGGGCGGGCCTGGCCGATCTGCTGCCCGCGGGCGGCGAGACGGTGGACCTGCCGGCGCTGCTCGCCGCCGGGGCGATCGACGTGCCGGTGCGCCACCCCGAGCCCGCGCGGATGTATCTGTGCGGCACCGGGCTGACGCATCTCGGCTCGGCGGCGACGCGCGACGCGATGCACGCCGGCACCACCGAGCAGCTCTCCGACTCGATGAAGATGTTCCGCATGGGGCTCGAGGGCGGCAAGCCCGCCGCGGGCGGTGTCGGGGTGCAGCCCGAATGGTTCTACAAGGGCCCCGGGACCGAGGCCGTGGCCCCGGGCGAGCCGCTGACCTCGCCCGCCTTCGCCCTCGACGGCGGCGAGGAGCCGGAGATCGCCGGCTTCTACGTGATCGGCCCCGACGGCGTGCCGAACCGCCTCGGCTTCAGCCTCGCCAACGAGTTCTCCGACCATGTGACGGAACGGATCAACTATCTGTTCCTCGCCCATTCGAAACTCCGCCCGGCGAGCTTCGGCCCCGAGCTGCGGCTCGGCCCGCTGCCCGCGCATGTCGAGGGCCGCTCGCGCATCCTGCGCGGCGATACGGTGATCTTCGACCAGCCGTTCCTGTCGGGCGAGGAGAACATGTCGCACACGATCGCCAATCTCGAGCACCACCATTTCAAATACGCCCCGTTCCGGCGCCCGGGCGATCTGCACGTGCACATGTTCGGCACCGCCACGCTCAGCTTTGCCGCGCAGCTGACGGCGCAGCCGGGCGACGTGTTCGAGATCTCCTCGCCGCAGTTCGGCCTGCCGCTGCGCAACCCGCTCGCGGTGGCGCCCGCCACCGGCCCCGCCGTCGTTCACTCCCTGTAAGACAACCCCGCAAGATCCGGAGGGTTTCCCGATGTCCGCCCGCTCCTTCACCCCCGCCCCCTGGCCGCGCCCGCTGCGCTCGCAAGCCTGGTATGGCGGCGAGTCCCGCGATGTCATCTATCACCGCGGCTGGCTGAAAAATCAGGGCTACCCGCACGATCTGTTCGACGGCCGGCCGATCATCGGCATCCTGAACACCTGGTCCGACCTGACGCCCTGCAACGGCCATCTGCGCGAGCTCGCCGAAAAGGTGAAGGCCGGGGTCTGGGAGGCCGGTGGCTTCCCGGTCGAGGTGCCGGTGTTCTCGGCCTCGGAAAACACCTTCCGGCCGACGGCGATGATGTTTCGCAACCTCGCCGCCCTCGCGATCGAGGAAACCATCCGCGGCCAGCCGATCGACGGCGCGGTGCTGCTTGTCGGCTGCGACAAGACCACGCCCTCGCTGATGATGGCGGCGGCAAGCTGCGACATCCCCTCGATCGTGGTCACCGGCGGGCCGATGCTGAACGGCTGGTTCCGCGGCGAGCGGGTGGGCTCGGGCACGCATCTGTGGAAATTCTCCGAGGCGGTGAAGGCCGGCGAGATGACCCAGGCCGAGTTTCTCGAGGCCGAGGCCTCGATGAGCCGCTCCTCGGGCACCTGCAACACGATGGGCACCGCCTCGACGATGGCCTCGATGGCCGAGGCGCTCGGCATGGCACTGTCGGGCAACGCCGCGATCCCGGCCGTCGACTCGCGCCGGCGGGTGATGGCGCAGGTCTCCGGGCGGCGCATCGTGCAGATGGTGAAGGACGACCTGAAACCCTCGGACATCCTGACCAAACAGGCCTTCGAGAATGCGATCCGCACCAATGGCGCGATCGGCGGCTCGACCAATGCGGTGATCCACCTGCTCGCGCTGGCCGGCCGCGTCGGCGTCGATCTGACGCTCGACGACTGGGACCGTTGCGGCCGCGACGTCGCCACCATCGTCAACCTGATGCCCTCGGGCAAATACCTGATGGAAGAGTTCTTCTATGCCGGCGGCCTGCCGGTGGTGATCCGACGGCTGGGCGAGAACGGCACGCTGCACAAGGACGCGCTGACGGTCTCCGGTCATTCGATCTGGGACGAGGTGAAAGAGGTGCGGAACTGGAACGAGGAGGTGATCCTGCCCGCCGACCGGCCCCTGACCGCGCAGGGCGGAATCGCCGTGCTGAAGGGCAACCTCGCGCCGAACGGCGCGGTGCTGAAACCCTCGGCGGCCTCGGCCCATCTGCTGGTGCATCGCGGCCGCGCCGTGGTGTTCGAGGACATCGACGATTACAAGGCGCGGATCGACGATGATGCGCTCGACATCGACGAGACCTGCGTGATGGTGCTGAAGAACTGCGGCCCGAAGGGCTATCCCGGCATGGCCGAGGTCGGCAACATGGGCCTGCCCGCCAAGGTGCTGAGGAAGGGGATCACCGACATGGTGCGGATTTCCGACGCCCGGATGTCGGGCACCGCCTATGGCACCGTGGTGCTGCACACCGCGCCCGAGGCGGCGGCGGGCGGCCCGCTCGCGGTGGTGCGCGACGGCGACATGATCGAGCTCGACGTGCCGAACCGGCGCCTGCATCTGGACATCTCCGAGGCCGAGCTGGCCGCGCGTCTGGCCGCGTGGCGACCGGCCGGGGAGGCGCCGCAAAGCGGCTATGCCTGGCTGCACCAGACCCATGTGCAGGGCGCCGAGACCGGGGCCGACCTCGACTTCCTCGTCGGCTGCCGCGGCAACGCGGTCGGCAAGGAAGCGCATTGAGCGCGGCGCTCCGGCCGGCCCCGGCCGCCGCACAGCGGCAAGGACAGGACAGCACGATGGTTTCTGCGCGGATCACGCCGGACTGGATCGCAGTCGACTGGGGCACCTCGGCGCTGCGCGCCTTCGCCATGCGCGGCACGGCGCCGATCGCCGAGGCGGTCTCGGCCGAGGGCATGGCCAGCCTGGCGCCCGACGGTTTCGAGCCGGCGCTGCTGCGCCTCGTCGGGCCCTGGCTCGGTTCCGGCACGACGCCGGTCATCGCCTGCGGCATGGTCGGTGCCCGCCAGGGCTGGGCCGAGGCGCCCTATCGCCCCGTCCCCTGCCCGCCCGTCGCCGCCGGCGAGACGCTGCGCCTGCGCGCCCGCGATCCGCGCCTTGCCGTCGAGATCGTGCCCGGCCTGTGCCAGCACGCCCCCGCCGACGTGATGCGCGGCGAGGAAACCCAGATCGCCGGGTTTCTGGCCGGGGAGCCCGGTTTCGCCGGCACCCTGATCCTGCCCGGCACGCATTCGAAACATGTGCGCGTCGCCGGTGGCCGCGTCACCGGCTTCACCACCTGGATGACCGGAGAGCTGTTCGCCCTGCTCGCGACGCACTCGGTGCTGCGCCTGACGCTCGCGCCGGACGGCACGGATCCGGCCGCGTTCCGGCACGGGGTGCGGCAGGGGCTCGACGGCGGCGGCCTCGCCGGGCTCTTCGCGCTGCGCGCCGAGGCGCTGCTCGCCGGGCTCGATCCGGTGGCGGCGCGGGCGCGGCTCTCGGGCCTGCTGATCGGCGCCGAGCTTGCCGCGCAGCCGCCCGCGCAAGACTGCGTGGTGATCGGCGCCGAGGCACTGGCCCGGGCCTATCTCGACGCGCTGGCACAGGCGGGCATCGCGGCGCGCGCGATCGGGGCCGGGGCGCTGGTGTGCCGCGGTCTCGCCCTTGCCCGGAACGGAGGAACGACATGACACGCAAGCTGATCGCGATCCTGCGCGGGCTGCCGCCCGGCGACGCCGTTGCCGTCGGGCAGGCGCTCGTCGAGGCCGGCATCACGACGATCGAGGTGCCGCTGAACTCGCCCGAGCCGCTGGTCTCGATCGCGCGGCTGGCGCGGGCCTTTGCCGGGCGCAGCGAGGTCCGGATCGGCGCCGGCACCGTGCTGACGGCGCAGGAGGTGGCGCAGGTCCGCGCCGCGGGGGGGCGGCTGATCGTCTCGCCCAACACCGATGCGCAGGTGATCGGCGCGGCGGTGGCGCAGGGGCTGGATTGCTGGCCCGGGGTGTTCACCCCGACCGAGGCCTTCGCGGCGCTGCGCGCGGGTGCGACCGGGCTGAAGCTGTTCCCCGGCGCGCTCGCCGGCCCCGAGGGGCTGCGGGCGCTGCGCGCAGTGCTGCCGCCCGCAACGCAGGTCTATGCCGTGGGCGGCGCCGGGCCCGGCAATTTCGCCGCCTGGCGGGCCGCCGGGGCCGACGGCTTCGGCCTCGGCACCGCGCTTTATGCCCCCGGCCTGACGGCGGATGCGGTCGCGGCGCGGGCGCGGGCGGTGATCGTCGCCTATGACGCGGCCGGGGGGCCGGCATGAGCGATCCGTTCGACCCCCGGATCTGCGCGCTTGGCGAGGGCGCCCTGTGGCACCCCGGCCGCGGCGCGCTGTTCTGGTTCGATGTCACCGGCCGCCGGCTGCTGTCGCGCCTGCCCGAAACCGGCGAGACCGGCGAATGGGCCCTGCCCGAGATCTGTTCCGCCGCTGCCTGGATCGACCGCGACCGGCTGCTGATCGCCTCCGAAACCGGGCTGTCGGTGTTCGACATCCCGGCCGGGCGGTGCACGCAGCGGCTGGCGGATCTCGAGGCCGACCGCCCCGAGACCCGCTCGAACGACGGCCGCGCCGACCCCTGGGGCGGGTTCTGGATCGGCACCATGGCGAAGGACGCCGCCCCCGGGGCCGGGGCGATCCACCGCCTGTTCGAGGGCCGGCTGCGGCCGGTCGTGGCCGGCCTCACCATCCCGAACGCGCTGTGCTTCGCGCCGGACCGGACGCGGGGCTATTTCGCCGACACCGCGCGCGGCCTGCTGTTCCGCGTTGCGCTCGACGCGCAGGGCTGGCCCGCCGCCGCGCCCGAGGTCTTCGTCGATTTCGCCGCCGCGGGGCTCTGGCCCGATGGCGCGGTGACGCTGGCCGATGGCACATTGCGCATCGCGTTGTGGGGGGCGGGGGCGGTGCTCACCGTCTCGGCCAGCGGCGAGATCGGCGCGCGCGACCTGCTGCCCGCCCCCCATGTCACCTGCCCCGCCTATGGCGGGCCGGACTTCCGCACGCTGTTCTGCACCTCGGCCACACAGGAGCTGTCGCCCGGGGCGCTCGCCGCCGCGCCGCTTTCGGGCGCCACCTTCTGCCGCACCGACGGCCTGCAGGGCCGGCCGGAACCCGCCTTCCGACTGCACGGAGACCTCAGATGACCCCCACCCCGATCGGCCTCGCCGGCCTTGGCACCATCGCCCGCAAGCAGCACCTGCCGGCGCTCGCCGCCACCCCGGCGCTGCGCCTCGTGGCGATCGCCGACCCCGCGGGCGGCCTCGACGGCCTACCCGCCTATCCCGGTATCGACGCCCTGCTGGCGGCCGAGCCGGGGATCGCCGCGCTCACCCTGTGCACGCCGCCGCAGGGCCGCTTCGAGCAGGCCGCGGCGGCGATCCGCGCCGGCCGTCACGTGATGCTGGAAAAGCCGCCGGGCACCTCGGTCAGCGAGGTCGAGACCCTGGCCGCACTGGCGCGCGCGCGCGGCGTGACGCTGTTTGCCACCTGGCACAGCCGCGCCGCCGCCGCGGTCGAGGAGGCCCGCCGCCGCCTTGCCCACGCCCCGATCCGCGCGGTCGAGATCATCTGGAAGGAGGACGTGCGCCGCTGGCATCCGGGCCAGGACTGGATCTGGCAGCCCGGCGGGCTCGGCGTCTTCGATCCGGGCATCAACGCGCTCTCGGTGGTGACGCAGATCCTGCCCGAACGGCTGCACCCGTTGGCTGCGGTGCTCGAGGTGCCCGCCAACCGCCAGACCCCGATCGCCGCCCGGATCCGGATGCGCACCGCCTCGGGCGTGCCGGTCGAGGCCGATTTCGACTGGCGCCAGACCGGCCCGCAGACCTGGCAGATCCGGGTGCTCTGCGACGGGCCCGAGATCGTGCTGAGCGACGGCGGCGCGACGCTGAGCGTCGGCGGCCAGACCCAGATCGCCGCCGGGGATGCGGAATATCCCCGCCTCTACGCCCGCTTTGCCGAACTGATCGCCGCGGGCGCCTCCGAGGTCGACCTGGCGCCGCTGCAGCTCGTGGCCGACATCTTCCTGCTGGGCGAGCGGCGCCTGGTCGAGGCCTTCGACGGATGAGAGAGCCCTTCGGCACCCTGCCCGACGGCCGCGAGGTCGAGCGCCTCACCCTGGCCGCCGGCGGGGTGACGGCGCGGATCATCACCTTCGGGGCGGCGCTGCAGACCCTCGTTGTGCCCGACCGGACGGGCACGCCGGACGACATCGTTCTGGGCCACGACGGGCTGGCGGGCTATCTGGCGCATCGCAGCTTCTTCGGCGCCACCATCGGCCGGGTCGCGAACCGGATCGCCGGCGGGCGCTTCCTGCTCGACGGGCGCGAGGTGCGGCTTGCGGTGAACGAGGGCAGCACCACCCTGCACGGCGGCCCCGACGGCTGGGACCGCCGGCTGTGGCAGATCGAGGCCGAAAGCCCCGGCGCGGTCCGGCTCGGCCTCGTCTCGCCCGCCGGCGATCAGGGCTTTCCGGGCCGGGTGCATGCCCGCGTCACCTATGCCCTGAGCGCCGAGGCCGGTGCCGCGGTGCTGCGCATCACCCACGAGGCGCAGACCGACGCGCCGACGCCGGTCGCGATGACCCATCACAGCTTCTTCGCACTCGCCGGGGCGCGCGGTCTGGCGACGCGGCCGCGCTCGGCGCTCGACTACCGGCTGACGGTGGCGGCCGCGCGCTATCTGCCGGTCGACGCGCACGCGATCCCGCGCGCCCCCGCGCCGGTCGGCGCCACCCCCTTCGACTTCCGCACCGGCCGCCTGCCGGTGACCGCGGTGCGCAGCGGCGTGATCGGCGGATACGACCATTGCCTGTGCCTCGACGCCGGCCGGGCCGAGCTGTTCGACCCGGTGACCGGGCGCCGGATGACGCTGTGCACCGATCAGCCGGGGCTGCAGGTCTATACCGGCGACGCGCTCGACGGCTCGGTGCGCGGCAAGAACGGCCGCGCCTATGCCTGCCAGGATGCGATCTGCCTCGAACCGCAGACCTGGCCCAATGCGGTGAACATGCCGCCCGGGCCCGGCCTGCCCTCCCCCATCCTGCGCCCCGGCACGCCCTATCGGGCGCAGATGTCGCTGCGCTTCACCGCGGACTGAGCGGCGCCGGGTCCGCTCCCGGCGGCCTGTCGCGAAGCCGCCCCCCCTGCCCCGCCGCTGTCGACCGGCACGCGCAGCGCGGTAAACCCCGACTCCTTGCGCCAGCCGATCTCCTCGAAGGGCAGGATGCGCTCGCGCTCGCGGCGCAGCCCGCCCTCGGCGATGCGATCGAAAACCGGCCGGAACCGGGCCTTCAGCGCCGCGGTCCCGGGAATTTCGGTCCGGGTGTCATGCAAGGTGATGGTCGTCTCCTGTCTGGCCCGGCCGGTCCGGCGGGCATGGGGGATCGGCCGGGCGCCACGCGGGCGCCCGCTCCGGAGGTCGGTCTCGGTCGGATCAGGCGCTGTGCGCGACCGGGCGCGCCCGCCCGGCCAGCGCCTGCGCCAGACGGGCAGCGACCCGCTCGGCGTGCTGCGTCACCTCGGGAATGCCCATCAGCTCGCCCACATGGCCGCGCGCCAGCGGGCCGGCGACGAACAGGCCGGGCACCGGCGCACCATCGCGGCCGACGGCGCGGCAGCCCTCGGTCACATCGAGCCCGAGCTGCAGCGGGTCGGCGCGGATCAGCCCGGCCGCGGCCATCGCGGCAAAGAGCGGCATCTCGCGCAGGATCGCACCATGCGCCGGGCCGGTGGTCAGGATCACCGCATCGAAGAGCCCCGCGTGCGCCCCCGCGCGCCGGTCGTGCCAGCGCAGCTCGACCCCGGCCGCGCTCTCCTGCGCCGACAAAAGCCGCCCCGCCACGATCGACAGCCGGCCCTCGGCAAGGCGGCGCTCGATCACCGCCTCGAGCTGCGGCGCGATGCGGAAGCGGTGCACGTCCCACCACACCCGCAGCCGGCGCACCAGCCGCGCGCGCTCGGCCAGCGGCAGCGCCGCCCAGATCACCGGCCCGTCACGGCGCACGTTGTCGAGCGTCGCCTGCCAGGGCAGGCCCGCGCCCGCATCGCGCCGCACCGCCGCCCGGACCCGGCGCAGCAGCGCAAGCGCGGTGCGGGCGGGATCGGTGGCGAAATCGGCCGCCGAGTCCGGATGGCCGAAGGCGTGCCCGCGCGGGCGCAGGCCGCGCCGCGACAGCGCGGTGATCCGGCCGGCGAAGCCCTGCCGGTCGAGGCTGGCGATCACGTCGGCCGAGGTCAGCCCGGTGCCGACGATCAGCAGGTTGCGCGCGTCCCGCGCCAGCACGCGCAGCCGCGCGCCGTCGCTGCTGTCGGCGATCAGCCGCGCCGAACCGGCGAGCGGCGCAAGGACCGCGGGCACGCCGGGCGGCGGATGGCTGGTGGCAAGCACCACCAGATCGGCCACCAGCCTGCGGCCGTCGTCGCAGCCAAGGGTGAAACGCGCGCCGCGCACCAGCGTCACCGCCCGCGCCCGCAGATGTTCGACCCGCCCCGCGGCCAGCAGCGGCGCCAGCGCCGCGGCGACATACTCGCCGACAAGGCCGCGCTGCACGAAAAGCTCGCCCGTGGCCAGTCGGGTGCCGACCGAAAGCGCGGGCCGGCGGGTCTCGACCCAGGTCTGCAACCCGCCCGGCGCGGCGCTGTCCATCGTCATCCGCGCGGCGGGCACGTTGATGCGGTGGCTCGGATCGCGCGTCGCATAGGCCAGCCCCTGACCAAGCTGCGCGCGCGGCTCGATCACCACGATCCGCGCCGGGCTGTCCAGGGCCCGGGCCAGGTGGAAGGCGGTGCTCGCCCCGGTGAAACCGCCGCCGATGATCGCCACCACCGGCAGGTCCGCGGCCGCGCTCATGCCACGGCCCCGACCGGCGCGGCCTTGCGCCGGGCGATCAGATCGGGGATCGCCCGCTGCGCAATGTCGTGCCGGCGGGCGAGCATCAGGCGGATCTGCGCATCGGGTGCGGGAAAGCGGGTGTCGGTCATCGCGGTTCCCCTTTCAACCGGCCGCGAGGCCCAGAAGCCGCGCCGCATTGTCATGGAAGAACCGGCCGAGCACCTCCTCGCGCAGGCCGAGCTGCAGCGCGTCCTCGATGCTCTGCCCGATCGGGCGGAACGGATAGGACGAGCCGAACAGCAGCTGATCGCCAAGCCAGCCGTTCGCCGCCTCGACATAGGCCTGACTGCCGGCCTGGAAGAGATACATGTCCGGGATGATGTGGATCGTCTCGTGCCGGAAGGCGAGACCGAGGATGTCGTGCACATTCGGCCAGTAGCCGTGAAAGACGCCGATCTTCAGCGTCGGGAACAGCCGCGCCACGGCAGCGAGCCCGGCCGGGTCGTTGAACCGCGGCGCCGGCGTCGTCGGCCCGCTCATCAGGAAGACCGGCACGCCCTCGGCCGCGGCCCATTCGTAGACCGGCAGATAGGCCGGATCGTCGGGGTGGCGCGGCGGCGTGCCGAAACCGGGCTCGAGGTCGATGCCGCGCAGCCCGAGCGGGCCCACGGCGCGGCGCGCCTCGGCGATCGCCGCCTCGGGGCCCTGCAACACCGGATCGACCGCACCGATGCCGCTCAGCCGCGCCGGGTCGAGCGCGACGATGCGCGCGATCTCGTCATTTCGCAGATGCTGCGCCGGGGTGTGGCGGCCGACGACCACGGCGCGCGCCAGGCCCGCATCGCCGATCTCGGCCAGAAAACCCGCCCCGGTGGCGGAGCGGGTGAAATGGGTGTCCGGCCCACGGGTGCCGACGCGGCGGTTGAGCCAGCGCACGGTGTCGAACTCGGGGGTGCCGGGCGTCCTGCCGAAGAAATCGTGCAGGAAGGCCGGGCGGCAGCGCATGTCGATGACGGAAAAGGTCATGGCTTTGTCCTCAGGAAGCGGCGCGCGCGCGCAGGTCGAAGGCGCCGCCGGTCTGGCTCGTGCCCTGCTCGGTCACGGCCGCCTTGCCGATGCGCGGGAAGATCAGTTCGGCGAAGCGGATCGCCTCCTCGAGATGCGGATAGCCCGACATCACGAAGGTCTCGATGCCGAGCGCCTGGTATTCGCGCATCCGCGCGACCACCGTGTCGGGATCGCCGACAAGCGCGGTGCCCGCGCCGCCGCGCACCAGACCGACCCCGGCCCAGAGGTTGGGCGCCACCTCGAGCCGGTCGCGCCGGCCGCCGTGCAGCGCCGCCATCCGGCCCTGCCCGACCGAATCCATGCCCGCATAATTCGCCTGGGCACGGGCGATGTCGTCGTCGGTCAGCCGGCTGATCAGCCGCTCCGCCTCGGCCCAGGCCTCGGCCTCGGTCTCGCGCACGATCGCATGCAGACGAATCCCGAAACGCACCTCGCGCCCCTGTGCCGCCGCCTGCGCCCGCACATCGGCGATCTTTTCCGCCACCGCCGCGGGCGGCTCGCCCCAGGTCAGATAGACATCGACATGCTGCGCGGCGAGCGCATGCGCGGCGGGCGACGAGCCGCCGAAGTAAAGCGGCGGGTGCGGGCGCTGCGGGCCGGGGTGGGCGTTCCGCGCCCCCTCGACGCGGAGATGCCGGCCCTCGAAATCGACGGTCTCGCCGGCCATCAGCCGCTTCCACACGGTCAGGAATTCCCCGGCATTCTCATAGCGGCCGTCGTGGCTGAAGAAGGCGCCGTCGGCGGCCAGCTCGCGCGGGTCGCCGCCCGGCACGACATTGAGCAAAAGCCGCCCGTCGAGCGCCGCATCCAGCGTCGCCGCCTGCCGCGCCGCCGCCGTCGGCCCGCTGATCGAGCTGCGCAGCGCCACCAGAAGCTTCAGCCGCCGCGTCACCGGCGCCAGCGCCGCCGCCACCACCCAGGGGTCGAGGCAGCTTGCCCCGGTCGGGATCAGCATCCCGTCATAGCCCAGCCGGTCGGCGGTGGTGGCGATGTCGCGCAGATAGGCGGGCTCGGGCGCCCGGCCGAAATCCGAGGTGCCAAGATAGCGCGTGTCGCCCGAGGTCGGCAGGAACCAGAAGATCTCGGGCGCGCTCATTCCGCCGCCTCCGAAACATCGCCCAGCCGGTCGAAGGCCGAGGGGCGCGAGGCGTCGGCGACGCTTTCGCGGCCGATGTAATGGTGGCGCCACTGCGCGGCGGGGTGGCTGTCGCGGGCAAGGCCGCCCGCATCGCCCAGCAGCTTCTCGCGCAGCGTGCCGGGGGCATAGCCCTGCTGCGCGCGGCCGCGCCGGCGCAGCTCCGGCACCACGAAATCGATGAAATCGGTGGTCGAGGCCGGGGTGATCGCATAGGCGAGGTTGAAGCCGTCGATGCCGCCCTCGTCGACCCAGCGTTCGAGCGCATCGGCCACCGTCTGCGGCCCGCCGACCAGCACCGGGCCAAGCCCGCCAATCGACCGCTTGCGGATCACGTCGCGCACCGTCCAGGCCTCGCCATCGGCGGCAAGGGATTCGAGCGTGGTGCGCAGGCTGTCATTCTCGACCGCGGTCAGCGGCTGATCGGGATCGAGGGTCGAGAAATCGAGCCCGGTCCAGCCGCCGTAAAGCGCGAGCACCCCCTCGGCGCTGGCATAGTCGAGGTATTCCTCATACTTGCGCTGCGCCGCCTCGTCGGTCGGGCCGGTGATGACGGTGAGCAGCGCGAAGATCTTCAGACTGTCGGCTTCACGCCCGGCCGCCGCCACCTCGGCGCGGATCGCATCGGTCAGCGTCTTCGCGGTCTCGGGGCTGGTCGCCAGCACGAACATCGCCTCGGCATGGCGGGCGGCGAACTTCCGGCCACGGGCACTCGCCCCGGCCTGGAAGATCACCGGCGTGCGCTGCGGCGAGGGCTCGCACAGGTGGAAGCCCGGCACCTTGAAATAGGCGCCCTCGTGGCGGATCGGGTGCACCTTCGCGGCATCGGTGAAGATCCCCCTCTCCTTGTCGCGCAGCACCGCGCCCGGCTCCCAGCTGCCCTCCCACAGCTTGTAGGTGACTTCCATGTATTCCTCGGCGAGGTCATAGCGCGCATCGTGACCGATCTGCCGGTCAAGGCCGATGTTGCGCGCCGCGCTGTCGAGATAGGACGACACCACGTTCCACGCGACACGCCCCTTCGTCAGATGGTCGAGGGTCGAGAGCCGGCGGGCGAGCAGATAGGGATGCTCGAAGGTCACCGCCGCGGTGATGCCGAAGCCGAGGTTGCGCGTCACTGCCGCCATCGCCGAGATCGCGCCGAACGGGTCGTTCACCGGCACCTGCGCCGCGTCGTGCAGCGCCGCCGCGGCCGAGCCGCGATAGACGTCGTAGACCCCCACCACATCGGCGATGAACAGGCTGTCGAAGGCGCCGCGTTCGAGCTCGATCGCGAGGTTGGTCCAATACTCGAGGTCATTATAGCGCGACGCCTGGCTTGACGGATGGCGCCAGGTGCCGGCCGCCTGATGACCGACGCAGGTCATGTCGAAGGCGTTCAGAATGATGCGTTTCTTCGCTTGGGTGGTCATCGGAAACTCCTGTCTCAGCCGGCCACGCGCAGCGGCGCGGCAAGGGCGTGGGGAAGGTGCGGGGCGAATTGCGCCACGGCGCGGTCAAGGCGCTCGTGGATCGGGCCGGCGCGCAGCGCGCCCGCGGCGAAATCGGCCGCCGAGGCATAAAGACCGGTCGGCAGGGTGATCGCCTCGAAGAAGCCGAACAGCGGCCGCAGCTGATGTTCGATCACCAGCGCGTGGCGCTCGCCGCCACCGCAGGCTGCCAGCAGGACCGGTTTGCCGGCCAGCGCCCCGGGCTCGATCAGGTCGAGGAAATGCTTGAAAAGGCCGGTGTAGCTGCCCTTGAACACCGGGCTTGCGACGATCAGCGCATCGGCCGCAAGGAACGCCGCGCGATGGCGGTCGGGCGCGGGCGCCCCGCCCTCGCGCAGCGCGCCGAAGCCGGGGCCGAGGTCATCGACATCGAAGACATGGGCATCGCCGCCGAAGCGGGCGGTGGCGCGGGCGGCGATGGTCTCGACCAGCGTGCGGGTCTTCGACGGCCGGCTCCAGGAACCGGCAAAGGCTGCGAAACGGGGACCGGACATGGCGGCTCCAAATGACGACTTTATCTGTAGATAATTGATAAAGTCGGGACCGCTCTGTCGCCATTCCAAACTCCGCCGGGTTTGGAGCTGAAAACCGCTCTCCGGGACGCGGCAGGGAGAAGAGTTTTCCGCCGCGCGCCGATCCGGCCGGACTCACCGCCCGGAAGACGGTGGTCGCCCGGCTCCGGGCAGCGCGTGGCATCGTGAAGACGGCGGCCCTGCCGCCGGACACCGCCGCGGCACATGGCGTTTGCTCAAAGGCCGCGGCCCGCGCTCAGGGAACGAGAGCCCGGTTGTTGCGCTGATGCCGCGCGACCAGACGGGACGCCCTGGACCTGGCAATGGCCTGGCGCGCCGCATCTGCCTTTGATTGCGGTGCGGCGACGAGCTTTGGAACACGCGCCCCGATCCAGCACAGCGCGCATCGTTGTCGAGCGTCAGCACCAGATCGCCACAGCGCAGGGTTTCGACACGGCCCTCGCCCCGCGACGTCCGGATCAGGGTTCCGGCCGAAAAGCACGGCACGACGGGGCTGTCGAGGTGCGAGGCAATCGTTCCGACGCCGTCCACGCCCACATGTCATGGGCCGCCATGTCCCACCTCCTGGCGGCGAAATAGCGTTGAAAGCGACCGGCCGCCCGCTCACAAGCGCTCACCCGGCGCCGCCAAAGCGCGTCACGACTTCGGCACCAGAAGCTTTGCCGGACGCGCCTGCTCCGTCGCGCGAAACAGGCTGAAGGTCTGGTTGATCAACGAGGCCACGCCTTGCATCGAGGCGACCCAGCGTTCGAGTTCGGGCGTGCGCTCGACCGCGATCAGCTGGATCGGACGGTCGGGACCATCGGCCTCGAACTGGCAATAGCACAGCGGATTGCCGCGCTTGAGCACAAGGTCCTTGCCGGTGTCGTGCCATTCAAAGGCCCACATCAGCGGCCGCACCCAGGCATGGATCGGGAAGCGCCCGCCGAAGATCGTCCCGGGCAGCGGCGTGGGGCGGTAATGCGCGAAAGCGTCGAGCTGCGTGACATAGCAGATCTCTTCGGCGGCAAAGCAATAGCCAAGGCTGAGCTGGATCGTCGGGCGGTCCGGAAAGCGCCACTCCGCCTCGTTCACCAGATGCAGGATCTTGCCGAGCTTGCCGGCGCGCACCGCGCCCTGCGGGCCGGCCCGGTTGACCAGCCGCGCGACGCCCTGCGCATCGCGTTCGAAGCCGATATGCAGGTCATAGGGGCAGCGCAGCACGAAATACCGGCTTTCCAGCTGCACCACGCCGGGGCAGCGGGAGGCGGTTTTCGCATGGGTCCGGTTCGCCCCCCGATTGCTCAGCCGTTCGGGCGGGAACAGCACCGCCGAGCCGCTGTCCTCGAGCAGGAACCAGCCCACCGTCACCGGCCCGGATTTCGGGCTGTAGTCCGGGCGTTCCAGGGTGATGCCAACATCCATTCGCAGTCCATCCATGCAAGGTGCGGGCCACGGGGGAGCGTGGCCCGCATCCGGGCGGTCAGGCGACCAGCGTCTTGCGGTTGCGCAAGACCCGCTCCGCCATCTGCCGGGCCGCGCGCCCCGGAACGAGGCGGCGCACCGCCTCGGTCTCGGCGCCCAGACCGAGGGCGAATTCGGGGAACAGCGCCAGGATTTCCTCGCGGACCTCGGGGCTGACTGCCTTCAGCGCCTCGGGCCCGGTGAACAGGCTTTCCGTCGCCGCACCGTTCGAGAACACCACCTGATGCGTGTCGAAGAGGAAGTGCCAATAGGTCACCTCGGTCACGTCCTCGGCGATCTCGACCCCGTCGAGGGCCAGCAGATGCTTCGCCGCGACAAGCACCTCGGCCTCGCCGAACATCCGCTCGGCGACGCGGGAACGGACAAGCACCCGGTGCTGGGGCGAGACGAGCAGGTCGCGCTCGGGCTGGTTCAGCCCCAGAACGCCGGCCCGGATCCGGATCGGGCGCAGCTTCGGATGCTGCGCAAGTTCCGCCGCCCCGACCTCGCGCCCGCCGATCCAGCGCAGCGGCTGATAGCCCGAATCGAGCGTCAGCACCTGCGCGCCGGGCTGGAGATCTTCGACCGCGACCTCGCCGTGCCGCGTCTTGATCATCGTGCCCGAGGCGAAGCACACGACATTCGTCTGATCCCATGTCAGCCCGCCGGTGATGCCGGTCATGGTCAGCGTCGGCCCGCTCATGTCGGTGCCGTTGAAGCTGATGACGCCATCGGCCAGATCGTGGTTCATCGCCATGATCGGCTGGGCGAAATTCGTGCCGTTCGCGGCGTTGTAGGCCGCGAGCGTCGCATCGTTGAAGATGCCGCTCAGATCGACGAAGTCGTTGTTCGACTGGTTTGCATCGGTGTAGGGCCCGCCGCTGTCGGTGCCGAAATCGGTGATCACGTCATCGCTGGCCTGGTCCCACACGAAGACGTCGTCGCCGGTTCCGCCGGTCAGCGTGTCGTTGCCGGCCTCGCCTTCAAGCCAGTCGTTGCCATCGCCGCCCAGGAGCAGGTCGCTGTCCGCCCCCCCCCAGAGCACATCATTGCCCAGATCGCCCACCAGCGTATCCGCGCCGTTCTCGCCCTGAAGCACATCATCGCCATCGCCACCCGACAGGCTGTCCGCACCGTCGCCGCCGAAAAGCGAATCATTGCCGGCCTCGCCCGACAGGGTGTCGTTGCCGAGATCACCAGCAAGATTGTCGTTGTCGTCACCGCCCCACAGATTGTCGTTGCCATCGCCGCCGAAGAGTGAATCGTTCCCGGCGCTCCCGAGCAGGGTATCATCGCCGGCATCACCAACCAGATTGTCGGCGCCATCGCCACCCGACAGGCTGTCGTTGTCCGCCCCGCCGAACAACGTGTCATTGCCGGCACCGCCCCACATGCTGTCCGCGCCGGCACCGCCGAGCAACGAGTCATTGCCGGCCTCGCCGACCATGTAGTCATTGCCGTCGCCGCCATCGAGGAGGTTCGCGTCGGTGTCGGTGACCCCGTCGCCCGTTCCGGCCCAGAGCGTGTCATTGCCGGCTCCGCCAAAGAGCGAGTCCGCGCCGACACCGCCCTGCAGCGAATCCGCATCATCGCCGCCATAGAGCACATCATTGCCGACCTCGCCGTAGAGACTGTCATTCCCGGCGGTGCCCCAGATCGTGTCATTGCCATCGCCGCCCTGGACGAGGTCATCGCCCTGCGGGTTGAGGCTGTCGCCGCCGTCGATCACATCATCGCCGGCGCCGCCAAAGATCGTGTCGTTGCCGACATTGCCGGTTATGCTGTCGTTGTCATCGCCGCCGTAGATCAGGTCATCGGCAGCGCCGCCGCGCAGGCTATCAGCCCCGATACCACCAATAATCGTGTCATTGCCGGGCTGCGCATCAGTCAGGCCATCCCCGAAGATGGTGTCGTTGCCGGCCCCGCCTTCGAGCCAGTCGCTGCCATCTCTGCCCTCGATGTAATCATCTCCGGCATCACCGAGGATCGTATCGCTGCCCGCTCCACCATCCACGCTGTCGTTGCCAGTGCCAGCCCCCATGTAATCGTTGCCGGTTCCACCATACATGGTGTCGGCCCCGCTCCCGCCGACCACGACATCATCGCCGGCATCCCCAGACAGAAAATCATTGTCGGCGCCGCCATTCAGCGTGTCGTTGCCGTTGCCACCATACATCGTGTCGCGGCCGGTGTCGGTCTCGTACTCGATCAGGTTGTCATTGCTGCCGTTGCCGTAATAGACATCGTTGCCGTTGCCGCCATAGATCCAGTCGCCATTGGCAGTGGGGTTCGACCCGGGGAACAGCACCTGCGTGCCGTTGCCGCCGGTCATCGTGTCGTTGCCGGCGCCGCCGAAATACCGGTCGTTGGTATTGTCGTTGGTCCAGGTGTCATTTCCACTGGTGCCGTAAAGGTCGGCCATCGTACGCTCCCATGCCATCTACAAAATCGCGCACACACTTCAATCTTGCAGATGGCGCCGGAATGGGCGCCGCCAGGCTGGAAACAGGGTGACACGAACGAGACCTTCTCCAGGAAGAGGAGAGCCGAGCGCAGGCGATTCGTGCCATTTCTCATCTCGATGTCAGAGGTGACGCAGATCAGCGTCAGTTGCGCCCGGTTGCGGCGGCCGCAGCCCCGTCGCCGCCCGCCGGCCCGGCCAAAGCAGGCCGCGCGAACCATCGCAGCAAGGTCCGCCCCGCACGCGGAAACAGCGGCGCCGCCCCGCCTTCGCGATGCAGCGTCATTGCGTCTCCGCCAAGCGAAGCACGCGGTCGCGTGGGAACCTGTCGTGTTGCAGCAAGGGGGGCCCGGCCGGACCGGCGCCACGTTCCGGCCGCCTTCGGGCCGCGCCCGGCACGGGATCGCGCCGGGGCCACGAGGGCCCCGGCGGGCCGGTCATGCGCCGTAAAGCTGGTTCGGCAGCCACAGCGCCAGCTGCGGGAAGAGCACCAGCAGGATCACCGCAAGCCCGAACAGCAGGAAGAACGGCACCGAGGCCCGCGCCACCCGCCCGAGCGGCCAGTTGGTCAGCCCCTGCAAGACGAAGAGGTTGATCCCGACCGGCGGGGTCAGCAGCCCGATCTCGACCATCAGCACCAGGAAGACGCCGAACCAGACCGGATCATAGCCCGCCGCCGTCACCAGCGGCAGGGTCATCGGCAGCGTCATCACGATGATCGCCACCCCGTCGACGAAGATCCCGAGCAGCAGGTAGAACGCCGCCAGCAGCGTGATCAGGGCCAGCGGATCGAGGTTCATCGCGCCGATCGCCGCGCCCAGTTCCTGCGGCAGGTGCAGATAGCCCAGCGTCGTCGACAGCAGCGAGGCCGAGACCAGGATGATGCAGACCATCGCGCTGGTCCGCACCGTGCCCATCAGGCTGACCCGGATCAGCTCCCAGCTCAGTTCCCGCAGCAGCGCCAGCACCCCGAAGGCCGCCAGCACCCCGACCGCCGCCGCCTCGGAGGGGGTGGCGATGCCGGAATAGATCGCGCCGAGAACGATCCCCATCAGCGCCACGACCGGCGCCAGATCCGCCAGCGCGCGCAGATAGTCGCGCCAGACGAATTCCTGATGCCCGGCCGGGGCGATGCCCGGGCGCAGCAGCGCCATCAGCATGATGAAGCCGGAATAGAGCCCCGAAACCATCAGCCCGGGCAGCACCCCGGCGGCGAACAGGCGGCTGACCGAGACCTCGGCGAGGATGCCGTAGATGATCATCGCGATCGAGGGCGGCAGCAACAGCCCGAGACTGCCGGCCCCGGCCAGCGAGCCGACCGCAAGGTTCTGGTCATAGCCACGCGCGACCAGCTCCTTCGAGGTGATCTTGCCCACCGTCGCGGTGGTCGCGGCCGACGAGCCGCTGACCGCGGCGAACAGCGTGCAGCCCAGAACGTTGGTGTGCAACAGCCGCCCGGGGATCCGGTCGACGAAGGGGGCCAGCCCGCGGAACAGCCGTGACGAGACCGAGGAGCGGAAGATCAGCTCGGCGACCCAGATGAACAGCGGCACCGCGGCCATCTCCCAGGTCGAGGCGCTGCGATAGGTGATCGTGCCGGCGATGGTGAAGACGCGCGCCATCGGCATGCCGACCAGGAAGTGCAGGCCGGCGAAGGAGACAAGCAGCAGTCCGGCAAAGATCCAGACCCCGCTGCCGAGGGTCAGAACAAGCATCGCGATCAGCGCCAGACCGGAAACGAGCGGGTCCATGTATTCCCTTTCTGCCTGTCGTTACAGGTCGTTCTGAAGTGGGTCGATGTCTCCCGGCGGCACCGGACCCGGCAGGTCGAAGATCTGCCGCAGGGTCCAGGCAAAGACCTGGAGGCTGAAGATCATCAGCCCGGCGGCGCAGACCGCCTCGGGAATCCAGAGCGGGATCTCGGCGATCGAGCTCGAGGTGCGTCCGCGCGCGAAACTGCGCAGCGCCGACTGGGCAATCACCCAGCCGATCTGCGAGGTCACGGCGAGCGTGGCAAGGCCGCAGATCGTTTCCAGCACCCGGCGCGGACGGCCCGAAAGCCGGTCAACCAGCAGCCCGACGCGCACCAGCGCCGAATGCTCGAAGGCATAGCCGAGCGACAGGAAGGTGGCGCCGGCGATCGCATAGCCCACCACCTCGTCAAGCACGAAGGTCGAGCGGTCGACCATCCGCAGGGCAATTTCCAGCAAGATGTGCAGCACCATGCCGACGACCAGCAGCGCGGCCACGGCCGCGGCGGCTTGCGACAGGGCAAAGACGCCGCGCTGGAAGAGCATCGCCGGCCGGTTCCGGCCGGCGATGTCTCGGGTGTCGGAGGCGCTCATCATTGCGCGCGTTTCGCTTCGAAGGCGGTGAGGATCGCCTCGGCGTCCGGGCCCATCTTCGCCTTCCACTCCTCAAGCGCGGGCTTCGCGGCCTCGGTCAGCGCCGCGATATAGGCGGGATCGACATCGGTGACGACGGTCATGCCGTGGCTCTTCATCTCGGCGTAGTTCTGCGACACCCGGTCCGCGAGCAGGTTCCAGCCGAAATCCTCGGCCGCCTTCGCCGCCTCGGCAACCCAGGCCTTCTGCTCGTCGCTCAGCGCCTCGTAGGCATCGCGGTTCATGTGCACGAATTGCAGCGGCATCGCATAGTTCACCTCGGTGAAATGCGACTGCTGTTCCCACAGCTGCGAGGCCGAGCCGCCATCGGCCGAGGTCAGCACCGCGTCGATCGCCCCGGTCGAGAGCTGCGGCACGGTATCGGCCCAGCTCAGCTGCACCGGCGTCGCGGGGGTGTTGCCGAAGGTGATCGTGCCATTGGCGTCATAGGTGCGCAGCTTGACACCGGCGAGCGCGTCCATCGAATCGAGCGGCTTGTTGCCCCAAAGCCCACTCGGCGGCCAGGGCGTGGCGAACAAAAGCACCTGGTTGTCGCGCTCGAGCACCGCCTCGTAATAGGGCTTGGCGATCTCGTAAAGCAGGCGCTCTTCGGCGGGCGTCGTCACCAAGAACGGGATCGAGGACAGCACGAAGACCGGGTTGATCCCCGACCAGGGCGTCGCGAAGGACGAGGCGAGGTCGAGCGCCCCGTCGCCGACGGCATCATACTGGTCGAGCGACTTGTAGCCGAGCGCCGCGCCGTGATGCGCAGTCACCACGATGTCGCCGCCCGAGACCTGCTTCAGCGTCTCGATGAAGGTGTCGGCGGATTGCGCATGGACCGAATTCGGCGGGTATTCGTTGGCCAGATCCCAGGTGACCGATTGCGCCCGGGCCGGCAGTGCGGCGATGGCGAGCGCCCCGATGAGAAGTGGTTTGGTCAGCAGTTTCAGCATGTCTCGATTTCCCTGTTGGTCTTGTCGTGATCGGTGATGTCCGGGGCGGCCGCAACCGCCCCGGGCACGCTCATCCGCGTCGTTGCGCGGGATAGTTCCGGTCGAGGAAGGCCGGGCTGTACTTGCCCGACAGCGTGTCCTCGGCAACGGCCTCGGCACTGCGTTCGGCGGCGGGGCCATAGCCGCCCGATCCCGGGGTCTCGACCACGATGACCTGATCGCGGCGCAGCGGCACCGCCGAAGGCTTGGCGACCAGCACCGTCTCGCCCGCCTCGCCTTGCAGCACGAAACGGCCCGGCCGCCCCGCGCCCCCGCCGAAGATCCCCCAGGGCGCATTGGCAAACCGCTCTCCCGCGCCGTTGAAGGTGCAGTCGTGATCCACCGGCGCGATCACCCGGCGCAGGCCCGCGCCGCCACGATAGCGCCCTGCCCCGCCGGAATCCTCGACGAAGCCGTAGCTGAGCACCCGCAGCGGGTATTCGGTCTCGATCGCCTCGATCGGCAGGTTCGAGGTATTGGTGATATGCACCTGCACACCGTCCTTGCCGTCGCGGTCATTGCGCCCGCCGGCGCCCCCGCCCAGGGTCTCGAGATAGAGATAGGGCTTGCCGCTGCGCGGGTCGATCCCCGAGAACACGGCGGTGGTGTTGGCGCCGTTGGCGGCGCCGACGGCGGCATCCGGCAGCGCCGGGGCCAGCGCGCCGATGATCACATCGACCAGCCGCTGCGAGGTGTTGAGCCGCTGCGCCACCGGCGCCGGGGCGATGCAATCGACGATGCTGCCGGGCTCGGTCAGCAGTTCGCAGCACTCGAGAATGCCCTCGTTATTGGCGATCTCGGGGTCGAGCAGCGTGCGCAGCGCATAGGCGACCGCGGCCTTCGCGGCATTGCGGGTCAGGTTGATGTTGCCCTGCACCTGCGGCGCCGAGCCGCGCAGGTCGAACACCGCCCGGTCGCCGCTCACCGTGATCTCGAGCCGGAGCGGAATGTCCGAGGTGCCGCAGCCGTCATCGTCCATCACATCCTCGAAGCGATAGACGCCGTCGGGCAGACCGGCGATGGCGGCGCGCATCCGGGCATGGGTCCGGCTCAGCAGCGAGGCCCAGACCTGCTCGATCAGCTCCACCCCATAGCGCTCGGCGATCTCGCCGACCCGGCGCAGCCCCAGCCGACAGGCGGCGATCTGCGCGAAATGATCGCCCCGGCGTTCCTCGGGGATCCGGGCATTCAGCAACAGCAGATCGAGAATGTCCTGCTGCAGCTCGCCCGCCCGGAACAGCCGCACCACCGGGATCCGCAGCCCCTCCTGATAGATCTCGGACATGCCGCCGGCCATCGAGCCGGGCACCATGCCACCGATATCGGCGTGGTGGGCGATGTTGCACACGAAGCCCAGAAGCCGGCCCGCGACGAAGATCGGCGCGGCATAATTGATGTCGGGCAGATGGGTGCCGCCCGCCACATGCGGATCGTTCGCCACGAAGATATCGCCCTCGCGGATCTCCTCGGGCGCATAGCGCGCCAGCACCGCCTGCATCAGCCCGGTCATCGAGGCCAGATGGATCGGCAGCGACATCTCGGCCTGCACGATCAGCCGCCCCTCGCGGTCACAGATTGCGGTCGAGTGGTCGTGACGCTCCTTGATGTTGGTCGAATAGGCGCTCTTCATCAGCGCGATGAAGGTCTCGTCCACCACCGAGCGGAAAGCCGAGGCGACGATCTCGACGGTGATCGGATCGGGTCCGCCCGGCGCCGCGGCGGCGGGGGCGGTGGGGGTGTCATGACGGGTCAAAGCTCGGTTTCTCCACGGGTAATCAGGATGTTGCGGGCTTCGTCGACACGCGCGACATCGCCCGGGAACAGCAGCAGGGTGGAATCGAACTGGTCGATCACGGCGGGGCCGGTCAGCTCGGCGCCGGCGGCCAGCTCGGCCCGGTCATAGACCGGGGTCTCGAGCGCGGCCGGGCCGCTGAACCAGACCGGACGCCGGGCCTTGGGCTGCGGCGTGCGCGAGGCGGTGTCGCGCGGCGGCGGCGCACCGATCTTCGGCCGCGCGCCCTGCGGGGTCAGGCGCAGCGCCATCACCTCGACCGGGTCCTCCGGGTTGAAGAAGCCATAGGCGCGGGCATGGGCGTCGAAGAACGCCTGTTTCAGCGCGTCGAGGTCGGTGAGCGCGCCGGAAACCGGGATCTGCAGCTCGTAGTTCTGGCTGGTGTAGCGCATGTCGGCGACCAGCGTCGTGCTGCGCTCGGCCACCGGGATCGCCTCGGCCTCGAACCAGGTCTCGGCCTCGGCGCGCATCTCCTCGGCCAGCCGCGACAGCACCGCACCGGCCGCCGCCGTCAGCGTGATGCGCTGCGAACGCACCAGGCTTTCCGACCGGCCCGAGACCAGCAACCCCTGCGCACACAGGATGCCCGGCGAGAGCGGCACGAGGATCTGCCGGATCCCGAGCGCGCGCGCGCAGGCCTCGGCATGCAGCGGCCCGGCGCCGCCGAAGGGCATCAGCACGAAATCGCGCGGGTCGTGGCCGCGCTCGACCGAGATCGCCCGGATCGCGCGCACCATGTTGGCGGCCATCACGTCAAGGATGCCACGCGCGGCATCCTCGACGCTGCAGCCGAGCCGCGCGGCCACCACGCCCACGACGCGGAAGGAGGCGTCGACATCGAGCGACATGTCGCCGCCCAGAAGACCACTGGTCGAGAGCCGGCCCAGCACCACATTGGCGTCCGTCACCGTCGCCTGATCGCCGCCGCGGCCATAGCAGGCCGGGCCGGGCCGGGCGCCGGCGCTGGCCGGGCCGACCTTCATCAGCCCGTCGCGGTCGAACCAGGCCAGCGAGCCGCCGCCCGCGCCCACGGTGTTGATGTCGACCATCGGCATCCGCACCGGGAAGCCCGCCACGTCGCGGTCGAAGGCAAGCCCGATCGTGCGCTCGCGGATCAGCGCCACATCGGCGCTGGTGCCGCCGACGTCGAAGGTGATGACATTGGCCACGCCCGATTGCAGCGCCGTGTGAATCGCCCCGTTCGCCCCCGCCGCCGGGCCGGACATCGCGGTCCGGATCGGAAACTCGCGCGCGGTCTCGACCGACATCAGCCCGCCGCTCGACTGGTTCACCCCAAGGCTCGAGACCGGCGAGCGCGCCGCGACCTCGCGCTCGAGCGTGCGCATGTACTGCGCGAAGGCCGGTTGCAGATAGGCGTTGAGCAGGGTCGTGGACGACCGCTCGTATTCGCGGAATTCCGGCATCACGTCGGACGAGGCAGAGACCGCAACCCCCGGCATCGCCGCCGCGATGCGCGCCTTGACCGCCTGCTCATGCGCCGGGTTGAGATAGGCGAAGAGGAAGGCGATGGCGACCGCCTCGACCTCTTCGGCGCGCAGCGCCGCGATCACCGCATCGACGCTGTCCATGTCCAGCGGTTCGACCACGGCGCCGTCGGCGCCCACCCGTTCGCTCACCTCGAAGCGCAGATGGCGCGGTGCCAGCGGCGGCGGGAAATCCGCCTTCAGATCGTACATCTTCGGCCGGATCTGCCGGCCGATCTCGACCAGATCGCGGAAATTGCGGGTGGTCACCATCGCCACCTTCGCGCCGGTGCGCTGGATCAGCGCATTGGTCGCCACCGTCGTGCCGTGGCCGATGGCGCGGACGTCGGCGAGATCGAACCCCGCCTTCTCGGCCAGCGCGTCGAGCCCGGCGATGATCGCCTCCGCCGGGTTGGCGGGCGTGCTCGACACCTTGTTCAGGGCGATGCGCCCGCTGCCGCTCTCGATGGCACAGAGATCGGTGAACGTGCCCCCGACATCGACGCCGATCGTCCAAGTTTCGGACATGTTATGCATCCTTCCAGTATTTCCTCAAAATACACACTGTATAATGTGAACCTGTCAACAACTCAGATTCGTCTCCATTCCTTCTTGGAAAATGCACATGCGCGGCTGTATACCAGCGCTTGGAAAGCGTGCAGCGAGAGCGAGAACATGACAAAAAAAGCCGCGGCGACGAAACCGGCAGCGGAACGCGGGGCAGAACATGTCTACCGCATGCTGCGACAGGCGATTCTGCGGCTGGAGCTGAAGCCCGGATCGGATCTCGACGAGCTGGAGATCTCGGCCCGCTACGAGGTGTCCCGGACCCCGGTGCGCGAGGCGCTGATCCGGCTCACCGCCGAGGGCCTGGTGCAGGCGGTGCGCGGCCGCGGCTCGCGCGTTGCGGCGATGAATCTCTTCGATCTGCGGGATTTCTTCGAATCACTCGACCTGCTGCAGCGGGCGCAGACCACGCTCGCCGCGCTGCGCCGCACCCCCGCGCAACTGCACGAGATCGAGGCCGCCGCGCAGGGCTTCGAACAGGCCGCGCCGCGGCGCGATGTCGATGCGCTCAACGAGATGAACTTCCGCTTTCACCTGGCGATCAGCGAGGCCGCGCATTCGCGCCACCTGCATCACGCCTATGAACGCGCGCTGATCGAGGGCATGCGGGTGGGGCATGTCAGCTTCATCGAGCATGACGGCAGCAAGGCGCGGCTGCAACACCATCTCGACCAGACCATTGCCGATCACCGCGAGATGGTCGCCCTCATCCGCGATCAGGACAGCGAGAGCGCCGAACGTGTCGCCGCCCGCCATGTCGAGCTGTTCCGGAACCGGATCGTGGCGACCGTGCTGTCGCCCGATGCGACGCGCAAGATGCCGGTCCCGGGCTAGTCAGCCGGGGGGCCGTGGCCCCCCTGCCCTTCCGGCCGCCTTACACGCCGAGCCGGTCGCGCACCGCGTACCACCACGAGCCGATGACCGAATACGGCACGCGGAACATCCGCCCGCCCGGGAACGGGATCCAGGGCATCTTCGCGAACATGTCGAAGCGGCTCTGGTCGCCGTGGATCGCCTCCGACAGGATCCGCCCGAAAGTGTGCGAGCCGGTCACGCCATGGCCGGAATAGCCATGCGCAAAATAGGTATTGGCGCCGATCCGGCCCATCTGCGGCACGCGCGAGAACGAGAGCGCGAAATTCCCCGACCAGGCATAGTCGATCTTCGTGCCCTTGAGCTGCGGGAAGACCTTCTCGAGGTTCTTCCACAGCTTCGCCTTGATGTCCTTCGGATCGGTGCCGCCATAGACGGTGCCGCCGCCGAACAGCAGCCGGTTGTCCGCCGACATGCGATAGTAATCAAGGATATAGCGCACGTCCTCGATGCAGACGTCGGACGGCATCAGCTGCCGCGCCAGCTTTTCGCCAAGCGGCTCGGTCGCCATCACCTGGGTCGAGACCGGCATCACCCGCCACTCGAGCGTCGGCACCACATGGCCGAGATAGGCGTTGCCGCACAGCACCATGACCTTGGCGACCACCCTGCCCTTCGCCGTGCTCAGCGACGGCTGCGCCGAGGCGGTGTCGACCGAGATCACCGGCGACATCTCGAAGACCGTGCCGCCAAGCCGCTCGATCGCTGCCGCCTCGCCAAGGGCAAGGTTCAGCGGGTGCATATGGCCGCCCTTGTGGTCGATCATCCCGCCCGTGTAGAGGTCCGAGGCGGCGTGCTGGCGCATCTCGTCGCGGCTCAGCATCTCCTGGCTCTCGATGCCATAGCTGCGCCACAGCTTGCGCCGCGCCTCGAGCTCGCGCAGATGCGCCTGCGTCAGCCCGGCAAAGACATTGCCCTGCTTCAGATCGCATTTGATGTCATAGGTGGCGATGCGCTCGCGGATGATGTCGCCGCCCTCGGTCACCAGACTTGCGACGAATTTCGCCGCATCCTCCCCATAGCGCCGGCCGATCGTCTGCAGGCTGGCGTTCAGCCCGTTGACGATCTGCCCGCCGTTGCGGCCGGACGCGCCCCAGCCGATCCGCGCGCCCTCGACCACCGTCACCTTGTAGCCCTTTTCGGCCAGATGCAGCGCCGTCGACAGGCCCGAGAACCCCGCGCCAAGCACGCAGACATCGGTCTCATGCGTGCCCGTCAGCTCGGCGCGCAGCGGCGCCGGATTGGCCGAGGCGGCATAATAGCTCCCGGTATGGGCGCCAGTGCCGGCATAGGGGTGGTTCGGAAACGGGGAGTTGGCGTTCATCAGACGGCTTCCAGGTAGGAGTGATATTCGAAATCGGTGACGTGGCGGGTGAAGCGGCGCAGCTCCTGCAGCTTGCACTGCACGAACATCCGGCGCAGGCGCTTCGAGAAGACCTGCTCGACATGCACGCCCTTCTCGAAGGCCTCGATCGCCGAGGCCCAGTCGGGCGGCAGGGTCTCGATCACCTGCGTATAGGCGTCGCCCACCAGCGGCGCGGGCGGCTCCCATTGCCCCTCGATGCCCAGAAGCGCGCCGCCAAGGATCGAGGCCAGCACCAGATAGGGGTTGGCATCGGCGCCCGCGACGCGATGCTCGATCCGCCGCGCCTTGTGGCTGCCACCCGGAATGCGGATCGCCACGGTGCGGTTTTCATAGCCCCAGGCGACCGAGGACGGCGCATGCGAGCCCGGCAGCAGCCGGCGATAGGAGTTCTCGTGCGGCGCGAAGACCAGCGTGTTCTCGGCCATCGTCCGGATCAGACCGGCGACGGCGTGGCGCATCCGCTCGGTGCCCTCGTCGCCGCCATTGTCGAAGACGTTGCGGCCCTCGGCATCAAGCAGCGAGAAATGCACATGCATCCCCGAACCGGCACGGTCGCCATAGGGTTTCGCCATGAAGGTCGCGGCAAAGCCGTGCTTGCGGGCGATGCCGCGCACCAGCCGCTTGAACAGCACCGCGTCGTCCGCTGCTTCCAGCGGGTCGGCCACATGCATCAGGTTGATCTCGAACTGCCCTGCCCCGTTTTCCGAGATCGCCGCATCGGCCGGAATGCCCTGCGCCGCGCAGGCGTCATAGACCTCGTTCAGGAAGGCATCGAAATGCTGCAATTCGTCGAGCGACAACGCCCCGTCGCTGTCGAGCCGCTTGCCGGTCACCGGCGAGCACGGCGGCTGCGGCGCGGCATTCGACGGATCGACGACGTAGAATTCCAGCTCGGTCGCCACCACCGGCGTCAGCCCGAGCGCCTTGTAGCGCTCGACGATGGCCGCGAGCGCCCGGCGCGGATCGCCCGGAAACGGCTCGCCGTTCTCGGTCCGCATCCAGAGCTGGGCAAAGGCCGCCGGCCGCGCCGTCCAGTCGACCGGGATCAGCGGCCGGCCGGTGAAATCGCACAGCCCGTCGGCATCGCCGGTGTCCCACACCAGTTCGTTGCCCTCGATGTCCTCGCCCCAGATGTCCATGCCGAGCAGCGACAGCGGCATCCGCAGCCCGCCGGAGACGATCTTCTCGACCTGGTCGACCGGCACGCGCTTGCCACGCATCACGCCGTTCAGGTCGCAGATGCAGGCGAAGATCGTCTCGATTTCGGGGCGGTCGGCCAGCCAGGCTGTCGCGTCCACGGGCTTCATTGTGATACTCCCTGAAATTTTGTGATATCTTTTTTTCATCTGTGATAGGAAATCGCCCTTGAGTCAAGCCTCGTCCCGGGCCATTCTGCGCCGCGACCTCCCGCATCCCAAGGCCCAGATGACTGATTTCCCCCTGCCCGAGATCCCGCCCGCCGAGGGCATGACGACCCAGGAGCATGCCTATGCCCGGCTGCGCAACGCGGTGATGGTGGGGGCACTGAAACCCGGCACGGCGCTGACCTTCCGGGGCCTCGCGCAGGCGCTTGGTCTCAGCCCGACGCCGATCCGCGAAGCGGTGCGCCGGCTCAGCACCGAGAAGGCGATCGAGGTTCTCGGCAACCGCCGGCTGCGGGTGCCGCAGATGACGCCGGGCCGGTTCGAGGAGCTGGTCGAACTGCGCGTGCTGCTCGAGACCCACGCCGCCGGCCGCGCCCTGCCCTATCTGTCCGAGGTGGTGATCGACCGGCTCACCGCGCTCGATGACCGGATGGATGCCGCGATCGCCGCCCATGACCTCGACGCGCTGACCCGGATGAATCAGGAATTCCACAAGACGCTTTACGCGCTGCACCCGGATCAGGCGACGATTCCGCTGATCGAGAGCATCTGGCTGCAACTTGGGCCGTTCCAGCGTCAGGTGATCGAGGATATCGCCGCGATCACCATGGTCGACCATCACAAGGAGATGCTGGCGGCGATGCGCGCCCGCGACGCGGCGGCCCTGCGCGTGGCGCTCGAGCGCGACATCCATGACGGGTCGATCCGCGCCGGCCGCGCCATGCTTGCCACCGCGCGCTGAGCGCTAGAACAGCGCGAGCTGCACCGGAATCACCGCATAGCCGCGACGCAGCTTCAACGCCTTCAGCCGCTCGCAGGCGGCTTCGGCCTCGGGCAGCGTGGCGAGGTAAACCGTCAGGCTGCCGCCTCCGGCCCGGCCGATCGGCCCCCAGCGACGAACCAGGCACCACTCGCCGAACAGCGTCTGCGTGACGCTGATCTCGTAGAACCGGCGCTGGCGCCGGATGTGGTTGATCTTCTCGAGCCGGATCTGCACGGGGGCCTCCTTGTGCCCGCTTCCTAGCGCATCGCGCGGCCAAGGAAATCCCCCTTCGACACGGCGCCGGCAAAGTTGACAGCTGTCAACACCCTCCACCCACCGGCGCCGGTTGACAGCTGTCAACCGATCACGCCGCGCGGGTGTTGTCGGCGCGCAAAAGCGCCATCACCATCGGCCCCGGCGAGAAGCCACCGGCCGCCGCCTTAGCGGAGAGCGAGCGCAGATACCCGCCCGGGCTGCGGATCTCGGCGGCGCGTTGCAGGATGCAGGCCAGCGTCACCGCCGCCGCGCCGTCGCCCATCGTCGCCCGCGCTTCGCGCCAGGCATCGGCGCTGATACCGAGCATCGGCCGGACGAAATCGGCAACGCCCACCAGCTCGTGCCAGCTGTCGACCCCATGCGGCGCATAGTCGAGAAGATCGGGACAGGATTTCAGCACAAGATAGAGCGGCAGCTTCGGCACTTCCCGGTCGGGTTCTGGCGCCTCCGCCCCGGCCAGCCCTTCCTGTTCACTGGAAGGTTCAGATTCATAGAGGAGTCTGTTTGAATCCTGTATGTGCCGCTCGGAATCGAGGGCATTGCCGCTCATTTCTTCTGTTTCGATCGGAACCAGACGGGCATTCACTGCATCGAGAAGGTCGGCGGCCTCGAGCCCCAGGGCTTCAAGCGCCGCGGTATCGAGCTTGCGGCGCAGGCTGCGGGCCATCAGCCGCGCACGATCGGCGAGCGCGTCCCAGTTGCCGCCCAGCTCCTCGCCGAAGGCAATCAGCTTCGTCGCGTCGCGCAGGCGCAGCACCACAGCCTCGCGCAGCCGCTTCAGCCGCAGGTTGGCCGCCCGCGCTGCCTCGGCCGCCGATGCAATCTCGGCCGCACGGACGAGGAGGGGACGCAGATCGAAGCCGAAGGCCACCGCCAGCCCGCCGTCGAGCCCGCGCGCGGCGTAACGCTTGCCGTTCGGGCTGTCGTGACGCAGCACGAGGCCCGCCCGCACTAGGGCCGAAAGATGCCGGCGCAGGGTCGATTCCGCCATGCCGTGCGTGCGTTCGCCAAGCGCCGCATTCGAGGGAAAGACAATGGTGCCGTCACCCTCGGCGAGCTGCAGATGCGGATGGAAGCTGACCAGCGCCGAGAGCACGGCAAGATCGCGGTCGGAGATGCCGAAGGCCGCGCGCGCCGCGGTCAGGTCGCGCAGGATCGCCCATTTGTCGGGCGCCGAGGCGGGCAGGGGGGCCTCGGCCAGGGCGCGCTGTGCCAGATGGCCAGCCGCAACCGGTCGCCGCCCGAAAGGCGTCGTGGAAATGTGCTGCATTCGGTCTTCACGAGGCAAAAAGAAATCGGCCACCGCAGATGCGATGTTGACAGAGATTCGTCGGGCCTGTATTTCTTGAGTGCTAGATCAAGAACGGGCCTCTCGGGATGTCATGTCCTGGGGGGCTTTTCTCTATTGGCCGGGTCGTGCCTCCTTGGTTGCGGGTAACGGGGTCATGCGCCCTCGCTCCACTTGCGGTGCAGCGCGGGAAGTTCGGTCAGAAGCCAGTCCTCGAAGCCACGGTCGAGCCGCTTCTCGAAGCGCAGCGTCAGGCGGCCGCCGCGGCGCTCGGCCTCGGCCAGCGGCATGCCGTTCACGCTGTCGATGCGCTGCGGGGCAGGGCGGCTGTGCACGGGTTTCGGGCCCTTGGCATAGGCAAGCGCCGCCTCGAACCGCGCGTCCGAGGTGGCCCCGCCCGAAAGGTTCACCATCGCCACCACCTCGGAGGCGGCATGGTCGCCCGCCTCGATCGCATCGGCGAGCGCGAGCCAGCGGTCGCGCCCCACCGAGGGGGCGGCACCGATCGCCTCAATGATCTCGGGGGCGACCCGCTCGGCCACAGACAAAAGACGTGAAATCAATGTCTTGTCCATCGAGAGTGTGTCGCCGATGATCTTGCGTTCATAGCCCGCGGCACGCATCTGCCGGGCAAAACTGGCCTTCTCGATGAAGGACAGATCGCGGCGGGCGGTGTTTTCCTGCCCCTGCGCGATCAAGAGGTCGCGGTCATCAAGTGCGCGCACCAGCGCCTTGACCGGCCGGCCGAGATCGCGCAGGGCAAGCACCCGGCGGCGGCCATAGACGATCTGATAGCGGCCCTCGGCCGAGGGATGCGGGCGCACCAGCACCGGCACCTGCTGGCCGTATTCGGCAATCGAGGCGCGCAGCGCCGCATCCTCGGCATCGTCGCTTTCCAGCCGGTCCTGCACCCCGCCCGCGTCGATCAGCGCCGGGTCGATCTCGACCAGGGCACGGGCCTGCAGATCGGCGACCGAGCGCGAGATCGCGCCGATCGCGCCGCGGGCAAAGCGCGGCCGCTCGGGGTCGAGCCCCGAAATCGTCCGACCCGGGGCAGGGGAGGGGGCCTGCGGATCGGTCGGGCCCATCAGCCCGCTGAGAAGGTTCTTCCGGCTCATCCGCGCCCCCATGCTTTCTGGATCAGCCCCTCGATCTCGCCATTGACCGCGTTCAGGCTTTCCATCGCGCGGTCATAGGTGGCGCGGGTGAACTGCGACTTGTCGATCTCGTAAAGCGTCTGCTTGGTGATCCCGGCATCCGAGATCGCGGTCGATTTCAGCACCGTGTGGTTCAGCACATGCTCGCCGAAGAGCGCCCGCATGAAGCTGACCATCTGGTTTTGCGGCCCGTCACCGGGCTCGTAGCGGGTGATGACGTAGCGCAGCCAGTCATATTCCATGTTGCCGCCCGCATCCGCGACGACGCCGAGCAGGTTCGAGGTCATCAGCAGGAACTGGCACATCGACATCACATCGAGCATCTGCGGATGCACGGTGACGAGAACGGCGGTGGCGGCGGACAGCGCACTCATGGTCAGGAACCCAAGCTGCGGCGGGCAGTCGATGATGACGAGGTCATACTCGGCCTCGACCTCTGCCAGCTTCTCGGCGATCCTGGTAAAGAACATCTGACCGGAGCGCGCGGCAAGCACGCGGGGGGTGTCGTGCTCGAACTCCATCAGGTCGAGGTTGCCCGGAATCAGGTCGAGATTGGTGAAATAGGTCTTGCGGATCACCTCGCGCAGGGCGACCGGCTCGTCATAGCGGATCGCATCATAGAGCGTGCCGCCGTCGAGCAGGTCGAATTCCGGCTGGAACCCGTGCAGGGCGGACAGCGAGGCCTGCGGGTCGAGGTCGATCGCCAGCACCCGATAGCCGTCGAGCGCGGTCTTCTGCGCCAGATGCGCGGCGGTGGTGGTCTTGCCCGAGCCGCCCTTGAAGTTGATGACGGTGATCACCTGCAGATGGTCGCGGGTGCCGTCCGCATGGGTGCGGCGGCCGGGCAGGTAGGTGCCCGGCACCTTCGCGCCCTGTTCGAGCAGCCGGCGCAGGGCCATGATGTCGTCGGGGGTGTAGAGACGGCGGCCGCCGGGGCCGGTCTCGGGCTGCGGGCCGCGGCCCTCGAGGCTGAGCTTGCGCAGATAGGCATCCTTGACGCCCAGAAGATCGGCGACCTCGCCCGAGGTGAACCGGCGCAGCTGCTTGTGCGCATCGGGCGGGAACAGCTGTGCGCGATGCGCCAGCAAACGCTCCGAAAGCTTCGCGGCATGTTCGCCCACGAGCCGGTCAATCCGGGTCTGTTCCGTCATGTGCTGCCCTCAGCCGAAGCGTTTGTTACGCTCTTTGGCGATTGTTTCTCTGCTTGGCGTAAATGAATGCGGCAGAATCGGGATTCGGGCAAGCCCTTTTCCCACAGCAGCCTGTGGAAAACTTCGCGCACGCGCAAGGGAGGGCAGGGGGAGGGGGCGGTTGCGCCGCAGGCAACAACGCCGCTTGGCGCGCGAACCGCTCAGACAGACGAACTGCGGGCAAGCGCGTTGCCCGAGTTGAGGAGATGGCGCCGCCAGATCCCGGCCGCGGCCGGCGGATCGTGCCGACGCAGCGCGGTCATCAGTTGTTCGTGCTCGTCGACAGCCTCGATCCAGCGGCTCTCGTCCAGAAGCGCCATGTGCCGCCCCTGCCGGACCCGCATCATCAGCCGCCCGTGCGCCTCGATCAGGATCGGATTGCCGCATTCGGCAATGATCAGATCGTGGATTGCGCTGTTGGCGACGAAATAGGGATTCAGCGCGCGCGCCTCGAAATGCGCCCGCATCTCGGCATGGCGCGCCTCCAGCTCGGCCAGGATCGCCCCCGTCATCCGCTCCGACAGCTCGCGCGCGGCAAGCGCCTCAAGCTCGGCAATGACCTTGAACAGGTGCTGCGCCGTCTCGCCATCCAGCGCTGCGACCTCTGCCCCGCGGTTCGGACGCAGCACCACCAGCCCCTCGGCGGCGAGGATCTTCACCGCCTCGCGGATCGGCGTTCTGGAAATGGCATACCAATCCGCCAGATCCCGTTCGACAAGACGCTGCCCCGGGCCGATTTCACCCCGAATGATTCGATCTCGCAGATCCTTGGCGATTTCTTCCGAGCGCTGAACGTATGCCACTGCTTTCCCTATGTAAAACCTGTGTCCGACTTGTGCCTTGCCTAGTCTCAGATGGATCTCACGGCCAGACATAAACGTCCAACCTTTTCAGCATCAGGGTATTTTCCCCGGGGTTTACGCACAAATGTTAGGCGGAAGTCCCCGCTTGATGCATGAAATTCGTGACCATCCGAACACAAATGGCATACCAAAAGTGAGAACTGGAGGCACTGATGACATTCGACAGGATCATCCGCGGGGCGACGGTGGTGACGGGCGACGACGCGCGCATCTGCGACATCGGCATCGCGCAGGGGCGCATCGCTGCGCTGGGGCTCGCGCTCGACGACACCGGGGCCGAGGTGATCGAGGCCGCAGGCCTGATCGCCCTGCCCGGCGGGATCGACAGCCATGTCCACATCTCGCAGCCCTCGGGCCCGGGCGTGGTGATGGCCGACGACTTCGACAGCGCGACCCGCGCCGCGGCCTTCGGCGGCAACACCACCGTGATGCCCTTCTGCCTGCCCCGGGAGGGCGAGACGCTGCGCGAGGCGGTCGCCAGCTATGTCAAGCTGGCCGAGGGCAACTGCCACATCGACGCCGCGATCCACCTGATCGTGAAAAGCACCGACCCGGTGACCCTGGGCCAGGACCTGCCGGCCCTGTACGCAACGGGCTTCACCTCGTTCAAGGTGTTCATGACCTATGCCGACATGGCACTGAGCGACCGCCAGATCCTCGAGGTGCTGAAGGTCGCCAAGGAACTCGGTGCGGCGGTGATGGTCCATGCCGAGAACGAGGATGCGATCGAGTATCTGCGCGACGAAGCCGAGCGGAAGGGCGAGACAGATCCCAAGATGCATGCCCGCACCCGGCCCGTGCCGGTCGAGCGCGAGGCGACCCACCGGGCGCTGTCGCTCGCGCAGATCGCGGGTGTGCCGATCACCATCGTCCACGTCTCGAACGGCGAGGCGCTGGACGAGATCCGCCGGGCCCGGTTGCGCGGCCAGGTCGTGCATGCCGAAACCTGCCCGCAATACCTGACGCTGACCGCCGATGATCTCGACCGCGCGGGTTTCGAGGGCGCCAAGTATGTCTGCTCGCCGCCGCCGCGCGACACCGCCGCGCAGGCCGACTGCTGGGCCGGGATCGAGCTTGGCGATTTCGACCTCTATTCCTCGGACCACTGTCCGTTCCGCTTTGCGGACCCCGAGGGCAAGGATGCACCGGGCGCACGCGCAAGCTTCCGCAACATCCCGAACGGCATCCCCGGCGTCGAAACCCGGCTGCCGATCCTGTTTTCCGAAGGCGTGGTGAAGGGCCGCATCTCGCTGCCGCATTTCGCCCGGATCACCGCGACGAACCATGCGCGGCTTTACGGCCTTGCGCCGAGGAAGGGCATGATCGCGGTGGGGGCCGATGCCGACATCGTCCTTTGGGACCCGACGATCACCCGCACCATCACCCAGTCGGAGCTGCATCACGGCGCCGACTACACCCCGTGGGAGGGCTTCGCCGTCACCGGCTGGCCCGTCGCCACTTTCCTGCGCGGCGAGCCGCTGATCCGCGATGGCGTCCTTCTGGCCGAAGGTCGCGGCGGTGTCATCGACTGCGGACAACCTGACCTGAGAGCCCTGCCATGACCACACGGATCGGCCTGATCACCCCCTCGTCGAACACCGTGCTCGAGCCCGAGACCTATCGGCTCCTGCACGACGTTCCCGCGATCACTGCGCATTTCGCCCGCTTCACGGTGCTGAAGATCGGCACCGGGGCGGATGCCCTCGGTCAGTTCAGCCTCGAGCCGCAGCTGGGCGCCGCCGCGCTTCTGGCCGACTGCAAGCCCGACGTGATCGCCTGGTGCGGCACCTCGGGCGGCTGGATGGGCATCGGCCAGGACGAGGCGCTCTGCCGCGCCATCACCGAACGCACCGGGGCCCTCGCAACAAGCTCAACACTGGCCCAGATTGCGGCCTTCCGCGCGCTTGGCGTCAGCCGTTACGCGCTGGTCACGCCCTACCTGCCCGATATCCAGTCGAAGATCGTCGAGACCTTCGGGACGGCCGGCTTCGACTGCGTGGCCGAGGAGCATCTGGGAGATCCCGGCAACTTCTCGTTCTCGACCTACGGCGAGGAGCAGATCGCCGGGATGATCCGTCGCGTGGCGCAGGCGAAGCCGCAGGCGATCAGCATCTTCTGCACCAACTTCAACGGCGTGCGCATCGCGCCGATCCTCGAGGCCGAACTCGGCATCCCGGTGATCGACTCGACCACCCTCACGCTCTGGCACGCGCTTGTTCTGGCCGGGGTCGACCCCGGCTGCGTGCCCGGCCAGGGCGCGCTCTTCCACCACAAGAAGTCCGCCTGAAGCGGTCCTTACCAGTACCCGACAGTCCACACGGAGAGATACCCATGACCCGTTTCCTGACCTCGGCCGCGCTCGTGCTGGCGCTTGCCGCCCCGGCGATGGCCGAAACCCTGCAATTCAAGGTGCTCGGCCAGCCGGTCGCCACCGGCAAAATCCTGAACGAACTCGAAAAGCCCTTCTTCGAGAACTTCGCCGCCGAGACCGGTCTGGACGCCACCGCGGCCTTCAGCCCGGTCGACACCACCGGCATCAAGGACCCCGAAGGGCTGCGCATCGCCAAGGGCGGGCTGTTCGACATCGTCTCGCTGCGCTTCTCGCCGATCTCGCGCGATGCGCCTGTGGCGCTTGGGCTCGACCTCGTGGGGCAGAACGCCGACTATGCCGCCGCGAAGAAATCGACCGAGCTGTTCCTGCCGGAGGTCGAGAAGGTCTTCGCCGAGCAGTTTGACACCAAGCTTCTGGGCGTCTGGCCCTTCGGCCCGCAGATCCTGTTCTGCAAGCCCGAGATCAAGTCGCTGGCCGATGTGAAGGGCCTCAAGGTCCGGGTCTTCGACCAGAGCATGGCGAACTTCATCGCCTCGCTCGGCGGCACCGCCGTTCCGCTGCCCTTCTCGGAAACCCAGCAGGCGCTGCAGCGCGGCATCGTCGACTGCGCCCTCACCGGGCCGAGCTCGGCCAATGCCGCCGGCTGGCCCGAGGTCACCACGACCGAGCTGCCGCTGGGCTTCACCGTCGCCTTCAACGGCTACGGCATGAACATGAAACGCTGGAACGCGCTCTCGGCCGACCAGCAGGAGAAGATGCAGGCCGCCTTCACCCGGCTCACCGACAAGATCTGGGCGCGCTCGGAAGAGCTCTACACCGAGGCGCTGCGCTGCAATGCCGGCCAGACGCCCTGTGCCCTCAAGTCCTACAACCTGAAGATCGTCGAGCCGACCGAGTCCGACCTCGCCGCGGTGAAGGATGCGCTGAAGAACATCTCGTTCCCGGCCTGGAAAGAGATCTGCGACCAGGCCACCCCGGGGTGCTCGGATGCCTGGATGTCGACCATCGGTGCCGACCGCGGCTTCTGACCGCCTGACCGGGCCGGCTTCGCCTGGTGCGGGGCCGGCCTCCCCCCTTTTCCTGAAAAGGAGCATTTCAATGAAGCGGCTGTCCGTCATCGCGGGCTGGGTCTTCGGGCTCGGCATGCTGGGCCTTTCGCTCTTCGTCACGCTCGACGTCGTGGCCCGTAAGTTCTTCGGCTTCTCGTTCGAAGGGACAGACGAGATGGGCGGCTACGTGCTTGCGGTGGGGGCCGGGCTCACCTTCGTCGTCGCACTCGCCGAAGGGGCGCATATGCGTATCGACGTGGTCTATGCCAAGCTGCCCGTCACAGCACGCGCCATCGTCGACGTGCTGGCGGCGACCACGCTCGCGGGCATGGCGGCACTTCTGGTCTGGCTCGGCTGGCGGACGCTGGACGAGAGCCTCGCCTATCACTCGACAGCCCCCACGCCCTGGGCCACGCCGCTTGTCTGGCCGCAGGCGGTCTGGCTGATCGCGCTCGCCGCCTTCCTGCTTCTGACGCTGATCGTTCTGGTGCAGTCGCTGCGTCTCGTTCTGACCGGCCGCTTCCGCGAGGCCAACGCCCGCTTCGGCAGCGCGGCCGAGAAGACCGAACTGGAAGCCGAACTCGCCGACTTGCAACGCCGAATCTGAGGACAGACCAATGATCGATATCGGAACCGTCGCGATCGGCTTCGCCGTGATGCTGGGACTTCTTCTGCTGGGCCTGCCGGTCGCGGCGGTCATGGCGATCACCGGAGTGATCGGGGGCGCGCTGCTTTATGGCATGCCGCTCGTCACCTCGATGGGATCGGTCGTCTGGGGGGTGCTGAACGACAATGTCATGACCGCGATCCCGCTGTTCATCCTTCTCGGCGAGATCCTGCTGCGCTCGGGCATCGCCGACAGGATGTATGGAACGCTGATGCTCTGGCTCGGACGGCTGCCCGGAGGCCTGCTGTATTCGAACATCGGGGCGAGCGCGATGTTCTCGGCCACCTCTGGCTCGTCGGTGGCCACCGCGGCGACCGTCGCCACGGTCTCGCTTCCGGCGCTGACCGACCGCGGCTACCCGGTGCGACGCTCTTTGGGATCGCTCGCGGCCGGAGGCACGCTCGGCATCCTGATCCCGCCGTCGGTCAACCTGCTGATCTACGGCTCGCTCGCAGGCGAATCCGTCGCGCGCCTGTTCGTCGCGGGCGTCATCCCGGGGATCCTGCTGACCCTGCTGTTCAGCCTGTGGATCCTCATCGAAGCCAAGATCTGGCCGGCCGGCGAGACCAAGATGGCCCCGACCTCATGGTCCGAGAAGATCGCCTCGCTGAAGAACCTGTTCGGACCCGCGCTGATCTTCCTCGTGATCACCGGCTCGATCTATTCGGGCTTCGCGACGCCGACGGAATCCGCCGCGCTCGGCGTGATCTCGGCGCTGGCGCTGGCGGCCGCGCATGGGCAGCTGTCGCTCGACTTCCTCGGCCGGTGCTTCATGAACACCGCACGGACCTCGGGGATGATCCTGCTGATCGTGGTGGGCGCGTTCATGCTCAACGTCACGCTCTCGCTTGGCGGTGTCGCGCAGGCCGCGACGGCCTGGGTGTCGTCGCTTGGACTGTCGACCACGGGGCTGCTGATCGCCTTCATCGTCTTCTACATCGTCCTGGGCATGTTCATGGACGTGCTTTCGATGATGGTGCTGACCATCCCGGTCGCGCTGCCCATCGTCATCGCCGCCGGTGTCGATCCGATCTGGTTCGGGATCTTCATCATCCTGATGTGCGAACTGGGCCTGATCACGCCCCCCGTGGGGATGAACCTCTACGTCGTCCACTCGGTCCGCTCCGACAAGGGGCCGTTTCGCGACGTCGCGCTCGGCGCGCTGCCCTATGTCGGGGTCATGATCGGCTTCGTTCTCCTCCTGATCGCCTTCCCCGCAATCGTCACCTGGCTGCCCGGCCAGATGCACAACTGAAAGGCCCGCGCCAGATGAGCAAACGCATCATCGACCTGACCCTGCCGCTGGAGAACGGGCTTCCCGCCCCGGGACGACTGGCGCGCCCGGTGATCATCCCGCACACGACCCACGAGGACTCGAGGAAGTTCAAGCAGGGCACGCCCGACGACCTGCTGACCTTCAACACCTGGTATCTCGGGATGATCGACCACTCCGGCACCCATATCGACGCGCTCTCGCACAACGATCCGGAGGGGCTGACCGTCGATCAGATGCCGGTCGAGTGGTTCATGGGCAAGGCGGTCTGCCTCGACCTGCGCCACGTGGGCGACCGGGGCGACATCACCGCCGAAGACATGGAGGCCGCCGCCCGGAAAGCCGGCGTCAAGGTCGACGGCCATATCGTGCTGATCTGCAGCGGCATCAACGCCCGTCACTGGCCAGATCCGGAAATCTGCCGGATGAACCCCCAGGTCACGGCTTCGGCCACCCACTGGCTGCACGACCATGGCAGCCGCGTCCACGGGGTCGAAGGTCCCTCGACCGACCGGATGGACGAGAACCTTTTCGTCAACCACCGGATCTGCCGAGACCTGAAGATGGTCCATTACGAATGGCTGTGGAACCTCGAAGAGGTGCTGGGCGTCGGCGAGTTCCAGTTCCAGGGCGTGCCGCTTCGGATCACCGGTGCCTCCGGTTCGCCAGTGCGGGCGCTGGCCTTCGTCGACGGATGTCAGGGGAAGGCATCGCCGCAGGCCGGCGCTTGACGGCGCCTGCGGCCATGTCGCGACGCATGAGGGCGTCTGGATCGCGCGGTGCGGGACCATCGCCCGCGCATGGCTCACCGGAGAATGCAGATGATTGAGGATGCCACCGCCCTTGCCGCCCGGATCGCGACCGGCGAGCTGTCGGCTCTCGACGCGACCGAGGCTGCGCTGTCTCGGATCGCGGGACTGGATCCGCAGCTGAACGCCTTCATCAGCGTGGATGCCGAGGGGGCACGCGCAACCGCCCGGTCTTTGGATGATGCCCGGGCGAAGGGGGCGGAACTCGGCCCCCTGCATGGCCTGCCGATCGCGATCAAGGACGTCACGGCGACGAAGGGGCTGCGCACGACCCAGGGCTCGACGCTTTTTGCCGGGCATGTGCCTTGCGAGGATGCGCTGTCGGTGGCGCGGTTGCGCGACGCGGGCGCAGTGATCATCGGCAAGACCAACACGCCGGAATTCGCCTTCGGCGCGGTCTGCACCAATCGGCTCTGCGGCCCGACCCGCAACCCTTGGGACCCCGAGCGGACGTCCGGCGGCTCTTCGGGCGGATCGGCCGTCGCGGTGGCGACCGGCATGGTGGCGCTGGCCCAGGGCACGGACTTCGGAGGGTCGGTGCGCATGCCGGCCTCGTTTTGCGGGATCGTCGGATTTCGTCCCGCCCCCGGCACGATCCCGGAACCGGATCGCCCGCTCGGCTGGGGGGCCCTCGCGACCCAGGGGGTACTCGCCCGGTCGCTTCGCGATGCGCGACTGATGCTGTCGGCGATGGCCGGACCCGATCCGCGCGATCCGCTCTCGTGCCGTGCGACCCCGGTCGAGCCGGTGCCGGATCGCCCGCTGCGCCTTGCCGCGAGCCCGGACCTCGGCGGCGCCTTTCCCATCGACGCCGAGGTCGCCGCCGCCTTCGCCGAGGCCCTGACCGCAGTCGAGGCGGTGCTCGGTCCGACGACCGTCGCAGCCCCGCAGCTCGACGGTGCCATCGAGGCCTTCAAGACGCTGCGCGCCGCTGAATCCTGGTTCCGCTCCGGCGCGATGGTCGAGGCCCATGCCGAGGCCCTGACCCCCTCCTTCGTCTGGAACGTCCGCCAGGGACGCGCGATCTCTGCGGCCGAATACCTCGCGGCCGAGGCGACGCGCACCCGCAGCTGGCGCGCCTTCTCTGACTTCTTCCGGCACCAGGATCTGCTGGTCATGCCCACCTGCGCGGTGCTGCCGTTTCCGAATGCTCGGGGCGAAGTGCTCGAGGTCGGGGGGCGGCAGCTCGGGTCGATCATCGACTACCTCGCCTGCACTTTCCTCGTCTCCCTCGTCGGCTTCCCCGCGCTCTCGATCCCGGCACCGCGCCGCGCCGGCGCCTTGCCTTTCGGGCTGCAGCTTGTCGTCCCGCCCGGACGCGAGCCCATGCTGTGGCATGTCGCCGAACGGCTGGAGGCGTCGGGCTTCGCGACCATCTGTCCCGGTGCGGTCTAGCCCGCCCATGTCGCCCGTGGCGGACAGCCGCCCGCCGTGGCCGCCTTCGGCCAGATCGAGCCCGACCGGCAGGGGCAGAGAGGAGCTCAGATCATCCCGGAAACTGTCCGGGCGATGGAGAGTAGCTCCCTTGGCCATAAGAGGGGCTCTCGCCGCGAGGCCCCGACGCTCTGCTCCGCCCATGAATTTAGGCATTTCCCATGCTTCAGCGGTTGCATTTTTGATGCTACTTTAAGGCACCGTTCTGGTCCGGGATGGTTTGACGGCGGCTTGCCTCAGAGGCTGTTTCGGACCCGGGCGGGGCTCTGCAACTGTTTTGACTGTCATTCGGGTAACGAGACGGCGGTGTATGCCTCTCGACATTGTAAGGGGTGCGCAGATGAGCTTTGACATGTCTGGAACTGCAATCCAGAGGGTCTCGGGCCTGATCCAGATCGATTTCTCGATCGGCAACGAGTACCAGGTGAACTACCCGCTCAACCTGGGGTCGCTGATGACCCAGACGGGCACGCTGACCGCCGACGACCAGAACGGCAACGGCGGTATCTCTGCCGGCGAGACGATCGACCATAACAACACCGATATTCTCTTCTTCGACACCATCCCCGACCTGAGCAATGCAACGGTGCTGGGCGTCGGTTACATGGGGGGGATCGTGAGCGGCCTTGTTGTCCGCTACCCCGTGATCCTGGTCGCGTCGGGCTCGAGCCAGTACCTGATCTATCCGGAAGGGCCGCCGGATCTGCTCACGCAGGTCACCGGAACGCTGAACACCACGCTGCATTTCTACGCCAATGCACAATACTACCCGGGCGGCGGGGTGCCCTGTTTCGCCGGCGGCACGCGGATCAGGACGCGGCGTGGCGAGATCGCGGTGGAGGCGCTTCGGGTCGGGGACTCCGTCCTGACCGTGGATGATGGCTATCAGCCGATCCGCTGGATCGGATCGCGGCATCTGTCATCGGGCGACCTCGCCATGAGCCCGCAGCTGCGGCCGATCCGTATTCGTTCGGGCGCCTTGGGGGCGGGGGTTCCCGAAGTCGATCTTGTCGTGTCTCCGCAACATCGGGTTCTGGTGCAGGCCGCGGTGGCGGAACGCATGCTCGGGGAGGCGGAAGTCCTCGTTGCGGCAAAGCATCTCCTCGCGCTCGACGGGGTCGAGGTCGCCGGGGCGATGGCAGGTATCACCTATTGGCACATCCTGTTCGACGGGCATCAGCTGGTGTTCTCGGCCGGTGCGGTGACCGAAAGCCTGTATACCGGCTCCGAGGCGCTGAAGTCTGTCAGCACAGCGGCGCGCGATGAAATCTTCGCACTCTTCCCGCAGCTTTTGGCCGGTGTGAGGCCCTCGCCGGCACGCCCTCTGGTGCCGGGCCGCCTGGCCGCCAGGCTGGCGGAACGGATCTCGCTGAATGGCAAGGCCTTGGTGAGGTGATCCCGTTGCGGCGCGGCTGATCGTATCGAAGCCATCCTGGCGATGGCTGCGGTGCCCGCCGGCAAGACCGATCAGGAGGGGACATCGCGCCGCAAGAAACCTTCGAGCTCGCCGGACATCTCGGCGGCCACCTCGCGCAGGGCGGCGATAAAGCGGTGTATCTGCACGAGCCGGCTCGAGCGCCCGGGATGCCAGAGCGACAACTGGTAGGGGACGGAATGGGACAGGCGGCGGAAGACGACGCGCCGGTCGATCTGGCTGGCTGCGGTCAGCGGATTGATGATCGAGATCCCGAGCCCGGCCGCCGCCATCGCACAGATGCTGGAGGCGGTGGTTGTCTCGGCGGCATAGTCGCGCCCGACCCCTGCCGCCTCGAACATCAGATCAAGCTTGTGCCGGTAGGGATCATGGTGGCTGAAATAGAGGAAGGGCTGGCCGGTGAAGTCCTGCGGCGACAGGACCTTGCGGTGGGAAAGCGGATGGCCCTGCGGCAGCACGCAGACCATATCGCCGACGTCGACCGTCTCGCTCGTGGCACGATCGTGTTCGAACAGGTTCTCGGCGATGCACAGATCGAAGACTTGCGTCGCCATCTCGGTCCGCAGCGAGGGTTCCTCATGCGAATGGATCGAGAAATGCAGCGCCTGCGGCGATTTCAGGCATCGCTGTATCACTCGCGGGATGAGCGCCTCTGCATAGGCAGGAATGCAGGCGATGCGGAAGTTTGCGGCATTGTGGCTGCGAATCGCCGAGGCGGCACGCCCGATCTCGTCGAGTCCGACGAAGGAGCGCAGCACGACCTCATGCAGGAGCAGCGCCTGTTCCGTCGGCGTCAGTCGCTTGCCGAACCGAAAGAACAGATCGAATCCGAGCCGCGCTTCGATGTCGCGCAGCTCACGGCTGAGGGTCGGCTGCGAACTGCCCAATTTCGCGGCAGCCGCGGTGATGCTCTTGTTCAGCATCACCGCGTTGAACACGTCGATCTGACGCTGATTCAGTTTCATTTCCTGGTCCCGGCGGCGATGCATATCGAAAGTGGATAAGAGACCACAATATAGAATTATGTGCGCAGGGATGCATCAGGGAAAGATGGGCTGATCCTGCAACCGAAGAGGCCCCATGCCCCGCTCAAAGTCGCCCCTCGCCCTCCGCCCGGACAGCCCGTGGTTCAGCCGCCGCAAGGGCATCCTGTCGATCGACGACGTGCCGCTGGACCGGATCGCGGCCGCGGTCGGAACCCCGTTCTACGCCTATTCCGTGACCGCACTGCGACACCATTATCGCGCACTGACCGAGGCGGTCGCCCCGCATCGCGTCGAGGTCTGCTTTGCCGTCAAGGCCAACAGCAACATCAACGTGCTGGCCGAATTCGCGGCACTCGGCGCCGGGATGGACATCGTTTCGGGCGGCGAGATGGCACGGGCGCTGGCGGCGGGCACGCCGGCAGGGCGCATCATCTTCTCGGGGGTCGGCAAGAGCGACGCCGAGATCCGCAGCGCGCTGCGGGCCGGGCTGGGCCAGATCAATGTCGAAAGCCCGGCAGAGCTCGACGCGGTGGCGGCGGCGGCACGCGCGCTCGGGCTGCGCGCGCCGGTGGCGCTGCGGGTCAATCCGGATGTCGATGCGCTGACCCATGCCAAGATCACCACCGCCCGCAAGGACAGCAAGTTCGGCATCGCCATCAACGAGATCCCGGCGCTTTATGCGGCGGCCGCGGCGCGGCCTGAATTGCATGTGGTCGGTCTGGCGGTGCATATTGGCTCGCAGATCCTCGATCTCACGCCCTTCCGCCTTGCCTGGAGTGCGATGGCTGCGTTGATCCGCGATCTCCGCGCGGCAGGGCAGCAGGTCGACCGGCTGGATCTCGGCGGCGGTCTGGGCATCGCGGGCGCCGGAGGCCCGGGCCCCGACCTCGCAGACTATGCACGGATCATCGGGCAAACGGTCGGCGACATGGGCCTGGCCCTCACCATCGAACCGGGCCGCTGGCTTTGCGCGCAGGCCGGGGTGCTGGTGGCCGGGGTCCACTATCTGAAGCGCGGGGATGGCGCCGATTTCGCCATTCTGGACGCGGCGATGAATGATCTGATGCGGCCAGCGCTCTACGACGCGCATCATCCCGTCACGACGGTCCATGAGCCCCGCCCTGCGCCGGCGATGCCGCTCGTGCGCCTGGTCGGGCCGGTCTGCGAAAGCTCGGACGATTTCGGAACCTATCCGGATCTCGGCGCGCTGCGGGCCGGGGACCTTCTGGCGTTCCGGGATGCCGGCGCCTATGGTGCCGCGATGTCGTCCACCTACAATTCGCGGGATCTGATCCCCGAGGTTCTGGTGGAGGGCGACAGGTTCCGCGTCATCCGCCGCAGGGTGCAGATCCGCACGGCGCTGCGGCTCGAAACGCCCGGTGCCTGGCAGGTCACTGGCGCGGTCTGACAGAGAACGGGGGAGGCCGTGCGACAGGCATCCCCTGCACAAGAAAAGTCGCAAGACGCCGGACAGACGGCAACACGAACAGAAGGAGGTATCGAATGACCGGGAAACTGAACCTGCTACTCGCCACGGGCCTGACCAGTCTTATGCTGCTGTCGCCCGCCTTTGCCGAGAACATGCTGCGCGTGTCCTATTCCGAGGACCCGAAGAGCGCCGACGCGCAGATGACGACGGATTTCTACACGCTGCCGCTGAACATCTTCGACCGGCTGGTGGAATCGGAGACCACCGGGCCGGGGCAATCGGCGCTGGTCCCCGGGCTGGCCGAACGCTGGGAAGTCTCGGATGACGGGCTGACCTACACCTTCCATCTGCGCAAGGGCGTGAAGTTCCACAACGGCGCAGTGCTGACCGCCGACGACGTGGTCTATACCTTCGACCGGATGCTCAATCCCGCGACGAAGGCGCTGAACACCGACATCCTGACCTTCATCGCCGGCGCCGAGGAGCGGCTCGACGGCAAGGCCGACAGTGTGTCGGGGCTGAAGGCCCTCGACGACCAGACCGTGCAGATCACCCTGACCAAACCCTACGCGGCCTTTCTCGCGCTGCTCGCGGCTCCCGGGGCCTCGATCTACAATCGTGCCTTCACCGAGGCGGCGGGCGACCAGTTCGGTCTGACCCCGGAAACCACCAATGGCACCGGCCCCTTCATCTTGCGTGACTACACGCTGAACGACAGCGAGATGCTCGAGGCAAATGACGAGTACTGGCGCGGCCGGCCGAAGCTCGACCGGCTTCTGATCCGCGTGGTCTCCGATCCCGATACGCTGCGGATGCTGTTCGAATCCGATGAGATCGACGTGTTCGACATGGATTTCGCCCCGACTCAAACGCCCTATTTCTACGGCTCCGACCAGTGGAAGGACCATATCGTCTCGGGGCCGCGTGTCGGCATCTACTATTACAACATCAACCAGCTGAAGAAGCCCTTCGACGATCCCCGCGTCCGCAAGGCGTTCCAGATGTCGATCGACCGGCAGACCATTCTCGACAAGAACTTCTACGGCAAGGGCAAGCTCGAGAACGGCGTGATGCCGCGCGGGCTGCGCTGCTATGCGCCGGCCGAGCCGATCGCATATGATCCGGCGAAGGCGAAGGAGCTGCTGGCCGAAGCGGGCTATCCCGACGGGGTCGAGATCAATCTGCAACAGGTCTCGAGCTGGTCGTCGCGCTGGTCCGACATGAACCAGATCATCCAGGCGCAGGTTGCCGAGGCCGGGTTCAAGGCGAAGATCATCACCACCGACGAGGCGGCGTATCTGGCGGCGCGCAAAGCGGGGGACACGGATGCCTACACGCAGGTCTGGTCAGCCGACTTCAACGATCCCGACAACTTCTTCTACACCTTCTTCTCCGAAACGGGCAGCAAGTCGCGCGGTTACAACAACAATGACCCCGAGGTCTTCGCCGCGATCGAGAAGGCGCGCGGGATGACCGACCCGGCGGAGCGCTGCAAGCTCTATCAGGATCTGACGGCGCGGATCGTCGATACGGATGCCGCCTGGGTGCCGCTGTTCAGCCTCGATCACAGCTTCGTCGTGCAGCCCCGGGTGAAGCATTTCGTCGTTCCGTGGAACGGCTGGAGCGACATGAGCTATTACAACGTGGAAGTGGAATAACGGCTCCCCTGCCGGGGCGTGCAGATCCTGCGCGCCCCGGCTGCCCGTTCCGGCCGAACGCGCCCGTTGCCCTCACAGAAAGAGCATTCCGCTGATGTTGATGTTCACGCTCCGACGCATCCTGGTGTCGATCCCGGTGCTGATCGGGATCACGATCATCCTGTTTTTGATGATGAACGTGGTGCCCGGCGACCCGATCGAGCTGATGATGCGAGAACATGCAAGCCCCGACGTGATCGCGCGGGTGCGGGCCCAGATGCATCTCGATGACCCGATGGTGGTGCGCTATTTCCGGTTCCTGTGGAATGCGTTGCAGGGCGATCTGGGCAACTCGATCAAGCTGAACCGGCCGGTGACGGACCTGATCCTGAAAGCGTTTCCGAACACGTTGTCTCTCGCGGTCTGCGCCGCGCTGGTGTCGTGGATCATCGGTATTCCGGCGGGCATCCTCTCGGCGGTGCGCCGCGACAGTCTGCTTGACCGGTTCTTCATGGGGTTTTCGCTTCTGGGCGTGTCGATGCCGATCTTCTGGTCGGCACTGCTGTTTCAATACATCTTCTCGATGAAGCTGAAGCTGCTGCCGGTGTCGGGGTTTTACGGCTGGAAATACATGATCCTGCCGGCCGTCGTTCTGGGCTGGTCCTCGGCCGGGGTCATCGCGCGGCTGACACGGTCGAGCCTGCTCGAGGTGATGCGGCTCGATTTCATCCGCACCGCGCGGGCCAAGGGGCTGCGCGAGACCGGGGTCATCACCCGCCATGCGCTGAAGAACGCCCTGATCCCGGTGGTGACGATCATGGCGATCCAGGTGGCGAGTTTGTTGTCCGGCGCGGTCATCACCGAGGCGATCTTCTCGATCCCCGGCGTCGGCCGGATCACCGTAAGCGCGATCTCATCGCGTGACATGCCGCTGCTGCAGGGCGCGGTGCTCTTTGCAACGGCGCTGGTGATCCTCGGAAATCTGGTGGCCGACATTCTCTATTCGATCCTCGATCCCCGCATCCGCGCCCAGATGAGGAAGGAGGCATGATGACCCGTTCCATCGATTCGGCCGCGGCTCCGGAGACCCCCGATGAAGCAAGCTTCCTGCGCGACACCGTCCGCGCCTTCCGGCGCAACCGCATGGCGATGGCGGGGCTGATCTTCATTCTGCTTCTGGTGTTCTGCGCGGTCTTCGTGCCCTGGATCAGCCCGCATGATCCCTATCGCGTCGCCCTCGACGAGCAGTTGCTGCCGCCCTCGACCACCTACTGGCTGGGGACCGACAATTTCGGCCGCGACGTGCTGACCCGCATCCTGTACGGGGCGCGGATCTCGCTTGTCGTGGGCATCGTGCCCAGCCTGATCTCGCTGTTGATCGGCACCATCATGGGGATCCTGAGCGGCTATCTGGGCGGCAAGACCGATTTCGTGGTGATGCGGCTGGCCGACATGATGATCGCCTTCCCGTCGCTGCTGCTGGCGATGGTGGTGATGTACACACTGGGAGCGAACCTGCTGAACATCTTCCTTGCCCTCGCCCTGGTCGGCTGGGCCTCGGTCGCGCGGGTCGTGCGCTCGCTGACGCTCGCGCTGCGCGAGAAGGAGTTCATCGAGGCGGCCCGCGCCAATGGCACCTCGCGGCGCACGATCATGTTCGCCCATGTCTTCCCGAATGTGGTGCCGACACTGATCGTGCTGTTCTCGCTGTCGATCCCCGAGGCGATCATGTGGGAATCGAGCCTCTCCTTCCTGGGCGTGGGGGTGCAGCCGCCGGCGGCAAGCTGGGGGCTCCTGGTGGCGAAGGGGAAGGAATACATGTTCCAGAACCCGAGCGTGGCGATCTCGCCGGGGGTCGCGATCCTGCTGGCAGTGCTTGCCTTCAATTTCATCGGCGACGGGCTGCGCGATGCCCTCGACCCCTCGATGAAGGACTAGGACGATGACGCAGGATACGATCCTCTCTGTGCGCGGTCTTTGCACCGATTTCAGCGGCGGGCGCGGGGATGTCCGGGTGCTGGATGAGCTGTCCTTTGACGTCGGGCGGGGCCGCATCGTCGGGCTCGTGGGAGAAAGCGGCTCGGGCAAGAGCATGACGGCGCTGTCGCTGATGGGGCTGGTGCCGCAGCCGCAGGGCCGGGTGAGCGCACGCTCGATCCTGCTCGACGGCAAGGACCTGTCGAAACTGGGCCCGGCCGGGATGCGCGAGATCCGCGGCCGCGACATCGCGATGGTGTTCCAGGAACCGATGACCAGCCTGAACCCGGTGCGCAAGGTCTGGGAACAGGTCGGCGAGCCGCTGGCGATTCATCAGGGACTGGGCCGCCGGGCGATCCGGGCGCGGGTGCTGGAGATGTTCGAGCTGGTCGGCATCCCCGAGCCGAAGACCCGGCTCGATGCCTATCCGCACCAGTTGTCGGGCGGGCTGCGCCAGCGGGCGATGATCGCCATGGGGCTGATCTGCGAGCCGAAGCTGCTGATCGCCGATGAGCCGACGACCGCCCTCGACGTGACCACGCAGGCCCAGATCCTGCGGCTGATGCGTGATCTGCGCGACCGGGTGGGAACCTCGATCATCATGATCACGCATGATCTGGGGATCATCGCCGAGATGTGCGACGAGGTGAACGTGATGTATGCGGGCCAGATCGTCGAACAGGCCGATGTGTTCGAGTTGTTCGAGCGCCCCGCGCACCCCTATACCCGCGGGCTGCTGGCCTCGATCCCGCGCGCGACCGAGCCGCGGGTCTCGCGGCGGATGCCCTCGATCCCGGGCATGGTGCCGAACCTCGCCAAGCTGCCCGAGGGATGCCGCTTCGGCCCGCGCTGCGGCGAGGCGATGCCGATTTGCCAGCGCGCGCCCGAACTGAAGTCGCTCGGGCAGACCCATGCCAGTCGCTGCTGGCTCAACTGCCCGCAAGAGGCCCTGAGTCAAGGAGACGCGTCATGACGACCGACACCGGATCGGAAATCGTTCTCTCGACCCGCGCACTGACCAAGCATTTCCATGTGGGCGGCGGGTTTGCCGGGCGCCCGTCGCGGGTCGTGCGCGCGGTCGATGGCGTCACGCTGGACATCCGCGCCCGCGAGACCTTTGCCCTGGTGGGTGAATCGGGCTGCGGCAAGACCACGCTCGGGCGGGTGATGCTGCGCCTGCAGGAGCCGACCTCGGGAGAGATCGTCTATGACGGCACCGAGCTGACCGGGCTTGGCGAAGGGGCAATGCGGGCGCTGCGCAAGAAAATGCAGATCGTGTTCCAGGACCCCTATGCCTCGCTGAACCCGCGCATGCGGGTCGAGCAGATCCTCGCTGAGCCGCTGCGCAGTCACGGATACGGCACCCCCGCCGAGATCCGCGAGCGCTGCGCCGAGCTGCTGGAGCTGGTCGGGCTGCGCACGCAATATCTGCGCAATTATCCGCATCAGTTTTCGGGCGGGCAGCGCCAGCGCATCGGCATCGCGCGCGCGCTGGCGAACAAGCCCGATTTCGTGGTCTGTGACGAAAGCGTCTCGGCGCTCGACGTGTCGATCCAGGCCCAGGTTCTGAACCTGCTCGCCGATCTGCAGGATCAGCTGAAACTGACCTATTTCTTCATCACCCACGATCTTGCCGTGGTGCGCCAGTTCGCCGATCGGGTGGGGGTGATGTTCCTGGGCCGGCTGGTCGAGGTCGGCACCACCGAAGAGATCTTCGCCCGGCCGCTGCATCCCTATACGATGCTGCTGATGGCCGCCGTGCCGCGCCCCGACCCGCGCGCACGCGGAGGCGAGCGCCCGATGATGCAGGGCGAGATCCCGAGCCCGATGGCACTGCCCCCGGGGTGCCGGTTCCACACGCGCTGCCCCTTTGCACGCGACATCTGCCGGGTGGAAGACCCGGTCTTGCAGAGCCGCGCCGGCCACACCGTGGCCTGCCATTTCCCGCTGGAAAGCTGAGAGAAACCATGGACCTGATCGTAACCAGACAGGGAGACATCTGGCAGGCGCGTTTCGGCGAGCACGTCTGGCGTGCAGCGGTCGGCCGCAGCGGCATCGCCGAGAAGCGCGCGGAGGGCGACGGCGTGAGCCCGCTCGGCTGCTGGCCGATCCGGCGCGTGCTCTGGCGTGCCGACAAGCTCGGTGCCGCGCCGGTCTCGGCCTTTCCGACCTCCGTCATCGCCCCCGATGACGGCTGGTGCGACGCGCCCGAGCACCCCGATTACAACCGGCCCGTCAAGCTGCCCTTCGCCGCGAGCCACGAGGAGCTGTGGCGCGAGGATGACCTTTACGACATCGTGGTCGTGCTGGGGCAGAACGACGATCCGGTGGTTGCCGGCGCCGGCAGCGCGATCTTCCTGCATGTGGCAAGTCCGGGCTATGGCTGCACCGCGGGCTGCGCAACGTTGAGCCGTGACGACCTGCTCGAGTTCCTGGCACTGGCGCCGCCGCAGACGCGGCTCTGCTTCTGCGACGCGGAATGAACCTCCAGGGCATGGCCGGAGTGGACAGATGAGCACAGTCGACATGCGGGCGCTCGAACGCGCGCTGGATCTGCTGCCGGACCAGTATCGCGGCCCCGCAGGGGTGGCGGGGGTCGTCCATCGCGGCCGGGTCATTGCCCGGCGTGCCTGGGGGTATGCCGACACCGCAGCCCGGATGCCGATGACGGCCGGGTTGCGGATGCCGATCTGTTCGATCTCGAAACAGATGACCTGCGCGCTGCTGCTGGACCTGTTTGCCGATCCGGAGGTGCTGGCGCCGCGTCTTGCCGAGCTGCTGCCGCGCTTCCGCGGCGCTCTGCCAAGCATCGCACACCTGTGCCATAACCAGTCCGGCCTGCGTGACTACTGGGCCCTGACCGTCTTGCACGGCGCGGCCCCGGAAGGACGCTTCACCGCGGCCGACGGGCTGACCCTGCTGGCACAGGCTGAGGACGGGCAGTTTCCGCCCGGAACGCAGTATTCCTACTCCAACGGAAATTTCCGCCTGCTGGCCGAGCTGATCGTCCGGGCCACGGGGCGCGATTTCGGCACGCTGCTGGACGAGCGGATCTTCCGCCCCGCCAAGATGGCGACCGCATGCCTTGCCCCGGACATGGCCACGCGCCCCGACGGGGTGGTCGGCTACGAGGGCAATGACGAGGTCGGCTTTCTGCCGGCGCAAAGCGCGCTCACCTGGTTCGGGGATTCAGGCGTTTCCGCCTCGCTCGAGGATATGCTGGCCTGGGAGCAGCACATCGACGCCACGCGCGACGATCCCCGGGGGCTCTACAACCGGATTTCCGCGCCGGTCTCTTTCGCCGATGGGACGGCTGCGAGCTATGGCTATGGGTTACGCCGCTACCGTCATGCGGGCCGGGCGGTGACCGCCCATGGCGGCGGGGTGCGGGGGTTCTGTTCCTATCGGCTGCATCTGGCGTCAGAGCGGCTGTCGGTGGTCGTGCTCTTCAACCATGAGGCCAGCGCGATGCGCGCCGCCGAAGGGCTGATGACTGCGGCGTTGGGGGCGGCGTTGGGGGCGGCGGAGCTTGCCCCGCTGCCGCGCGCCGCCGCCGGCGAGGGCTGGAACGGGCTCTGGTTCGATCACGGGCGCGATCTGTTCCTGCGGACCCGTGCCGTGCCGGGGGGGGTGCGGCTGCACTATGCCGTCTCGCCGGTGGTGTTGCCCGTCTCCGGGGAAAACCGTGCCGAAGCCCCCGACCTTGCGCTGCGGCGCGAAGGGGATTTTCTCCTGATGGAGCGCCGGGCCGAGAACCTGACCCTCCGTGCCACGCGGCTGGAGCCGCTGATCTGGGCCGATGCGGCGGAAATCTCCGGGCGCTACCACTCCGACGCGCTTGGCGCGGTGCTGGAGATCGAGGCCCGCGACGGCGCGGCAAGCATCGGGTTCGAAGGCATGTTGGGCGCCGGGCCGATGGAGCGGATGTATCCGCTGGCGCGGGATCTGTGGGCGGTGACCAGCCGCCGCGCGATGGATGCCGCGCCGCCCGGGGAATGGACATTGCGGATCCACCGAGATGCCGCGGGCCGGGTGGAGGGGCTGACGCTCGGGTGCTGGCTGGCGCGCGGCATCGCCTATCGTCGGCTCTCCAAACCCTGACGGCCGGGAACAGCCCGCCCTGGCCCGGAAGCCTCTCGCCGCTTTCCCGGTCAGCGCCGCGCAAGCCGGCATCGCCGCCGCGGCTCCGGACGCAGGCCTTCGGGGCCTGCACCCGTGGCGGCCAGATCGACGATCAGCAGCGCTTCCCGCCGGGGGCCAGCGCAGGCAAGGGCGTCGCCGTCGGGGCCGGGGATGACGGATTTCCCGCGCTCCTCACGAGGTTGGCATGAACCACCATGTATCACCCCATGCGCCAGCACGAGCCCCCCGGCCGCGCGGAAGATCGAGAGGATCCCGACACGGGCGGATCGGGCCTATCGCTCAGCGCACGCCGGTCTGCAGAGTGCCGCCGTCGGACCATGCCTCGGACGCGCGCCGCGCCAGATCTTCCTGATCGCAGATCAGCACAAGCCGGTTGTGATGATCGGAATATTGCACGAGGACGTTGACCCCGGCCGCGGCGAGGGCACGGGAGATCGCGCCCAACTGGCCCGGCGTGCCCTGTTTCAACCGGCGGATCAGCGGCTTGCGGATCGCCACGACCGCGATCCCGGCATCGCGCGCCGCGCGGGCCGCAGCCCCGCCATCGCGGAACAGGAAATGTGCGAGGGTCCGGTCCCCACCGCTGAACACGCCGCCGCCCTCGAAGGACACGCCGGCGCGCGCCATCGCCTCGCCCAGTTCGGCCAGAGCGCCGGGGCGGTTTTCCAGATGAAACTCGAGGTCAAACATGATCGGAGGTCTCCTGATGGATGGCGCGGCTGTCGGGCGGAGCCTCGGCGCGGGCGGTCATGCCGTACTCCCGGGTCACCGCCGCGATGCGCAGATGGTAATCGGCAAAGACGCGATCGCGGCCAGCAGCCTGCACGCGCCGGTGCTCAGGCAGGTTTCGCCAAGCCGCGACCGCCGCTTCGTCGCGCCAGAATGACAGCGACAGGACCTTGCCGGGGGTGGTCAGGCTCTGGAACCGCTCGATCGAGATGAAGCCATCGAGCTCCGCCAGCAGCGGTCGCAGGTCCGCCGCCAGACCGAGATAGTCGGCCTGCGCCGGGCCGGGAACCCAGGCCTCGAAGATGACGGCAATCATGCACGCCCCCCATGCGGCGCCGAGGCCAGCTTGACGAACAGGCGGCTTTCGCCTCGGATGAAGCCCTCGCGCCTGGCAAATTCGGAATTCGCGCGCCCCAGAGGATCGGCCGCCAGACGGGCGCGATAGGCTTCGTACCCGGCCAGAGACGGCAGCGAATAGAGGCCATAGGCCGTCGTGGTCGAACCTTCGTGCGGGGCGAAATAGCCGATCAGATCGGCACCGCAGCGCGGGCTGCATTCCCCCCAGTTGCGGGCATATTGCGCGAAGAGCTCGCGCCGGTTCGGGTCGATGTCATAGGTGATGACGCAGGTAATCATGGGGCCGTGCCTTTCTTGCTGACACCCGGTCTAGCCGGTTGGAGGCAGGGAAAGGTTCGATTAGGATCGAAGCATGAGAGAAGGCCCCGATATCGCCCGCATAGCCGCCCTTGTGGCCGATCCTGCGCGCAGTGCGATGCTGATTGCGCTGATGGATGGGCGTGCGCTGACCGCAACCGAGTTGGCGGGCCTCGGCGGGATCACCCGGCAGACCGCCAGCTCGCATCTTGCGAAGCTGGTGGATGGCGAGGTGCTGGTGGTCGAGGCGCAGGGGCGGCACCGCTATTTCCGCCTGGCAGGGCCTCATGTCGGCAGCCTGCTTGAAGCGCTGATGGTCTTTTCGAGCGATGCAGCGCCGCCTGTGCGCACCGGTCCGCGCGATCCCGCGCTGCGCAAAGCCCGGATCTGTTACGATCATCTGGCGGGCGAGATGGGCGTCCGGCTGTTCGAGCGGATGCAGGCGGATCAGTGGTTGGCGGATGATCTGACCGTGACCGGCCGCGGCCGTGACAAGCTGGCCGAGATCGGTCTCGATCCTGAGAATCTGCAGCCGAGCAATCGACCCCTGTGCCGTGCCTGCCTCGACTGGAGCCAGCGGCGACCGCATCTGGCGGGGCGGTTAGGCAAGGCCATCCTGGATCATCTGATTGCCCGATCCTGGGCGCGTCGGCTGCCTGCCTCTCGCGTCATCAGGTTCAGTCCGGACGGCGAGCGGCGCTTCGACAGGTGGCTCGGCTGAGCGACGGCTTGTCCCGCATCCCGACCGCGCTTGCGCCGAGGCGTGCGGCCCGCCGGGCTGGCCCCGGTTTCCCCCCGGTGCCCAAAACAGGCTCTGTTCGGGCCGGAATCAGCCGAACGGGTCTTCGAGCCGGCAGCCGGTGGGCAGGAAGTCGGCGGTGTTGCCGGTGACCACGGTGGCATCGTGTGCAAGCGCCGTGGCGGCGATCAGCAGATCGGCGCCGGCATGGCCGATCTCGGCCGAAAGCCGGCCCCAGATCCGCGCCTCCTCGGCGCCAAAGGGCAGGAGGCGGTCGGAGAACAGCGTCACCGTGCGCGACAGCCACGCCCGCAGATCCTGCGCGAAGGCGGGGTTCAGCACCTCCTGCCGGGCGATGCCGCGCTCGATCTCGCCCAGTGTGATCACGGAGAGGAACAGCTCTTCGTCGCGCTGGCGGGCAAGCCAGGCCGAGACCGCGGGGCTGCGTTCGGGCCGGCGCAGAGCCGAAATCACGTTGGTGTCGAGGATCAGCATCAGAAGGCGACGTCGCGCGGCGTGACCGCGGGGCGATCCTCGGGCAGGGCGCCGCCCTTGGGGAAGGCGCGCAGATGCGCGGCGAAAGAGCCGCGATGCGCCGTCGCGGCAGCCTGCATCCGGGCGTAATCGGCGGCCGAGAGCACCACGACGGCGGGCTTGCCGCGCCGCGTCACTTCTTGTGGCTGGCCCGCAAGCGCGGCCTCGACCACGGCGGAGAAACGGTTCTTGGCGTCTTGCAGCGTCCACATGGCGGGCCTCCTGTCCAGCTACCTGTCTAGATAGGCGCGGGAGGGACCGGAATCAACCCCCTGCCGCGCCCGCATCTCCGACCAAAGGAGGGATCGCGCGACCCGGGGGCGATCTGGCAGCATGGGGCCATCGCCCGACGCCACGGGCGCAACCTCGGGAGGAGAGACAGATGGCCTGGACGAAACCGGTTCTGCGCGAAATCGAATGCGGCATGGAAATCAACATGTACGGCCCGTCGGAAGACGAAGGCGGCGTGCTGTTCTGAGCGCCTTGCGACTGCGCATTCTGGGCGCCGCGGCGGGCGGCGGGCTGCCGCAGTGGAACTGTCGCTGCCCGAACTGCGCGGCCGCGCGGGCGGGCGAGATTGCGTCGCTGACGCAATCCTCGCTTGCCGTTTCGGGCGATGGCGGCGGCACCTGGGCGGTGCTGAACGCCTCGCCCGACATCCGCGCGCAGCTGGCGGCGGCGCCGCCCCTGCACCCGACCGGGCCGCGGGCGGTGCCGCTTGTCTCGGTGCTGCTGACGAATGGCGACATCGACCACATCGCGGGGCTGCTGACGCTGCGCGAGATGCAGGGGTTCGACCTCTTCGCCACGCCGGCGATTCTCGACGTGCTGGCGGCGAACCCGGTCTTTGACGCGCTGCGCCCCGATCTGGTGGCGCGCCGGCCGGTGGCCCTCGAGGCGCCGTTTCGGCTGGCACAGGGTCTTGAGGCGACGCTTTTTGCCGTGCCGGGCAAGGTGCCGCTCTACCTCGAGGGCGCGGTGGTCGAGTCCGGGCTTGTCGGCGAGCAGACGGTGGGGGTGGAACTGCGCGGGGCAGGGCGCCGGGTGCTTTATATCCCCGGCTGTGCCGCGGTCACGCCCGATCTTGCCGCACGGATCGAGGGGGCGGATGTGCTGTTCTTCGACGGCACGCTCTGGGCCGACGACGAGATGATCCGGGCGGGGCTGGGCCACAAGACCGGCGCGCGGATGGGGCATCTGTCGATCTCGGGCCCCGGCGGCACGATCGCGGCGCTCGCGGACGTGACCATCGGCCGGCGCGTCTTCGTGCACATGAACAACACCAACCCGGTGCTGCGCCCGGGCTCGGCGGAACGCGCCGGGGCCGAGGCGGCAGGCTGGACCATCGGACAGGACGGACTGGAGATCACCCCATGACGGAGCCCGCCGCTTCCCCCGCCGGTTTCGAGGCGCGGCTGCGCCGCATCGGCGCCGAGCGCTATCACGACCTGCACCCGTTCCATCACCGGCTGCACGGTGGCGGCTGCACCCCCGATCAGGTCCGGGCCTGGGTGATCAACCGCTATTACTATCAGCATTCGATCCCGATGAAGGACGCGGCCTTCATGTCGCGGGTCGAGGACCCGGTGCTGCGCCGCGCCTGGCGCTCGCGGATCGAGGATCACGACGGCACCGAGACGAACGAGGGCGGCATCCGGCGCTGGCTGCGGCTGGCGGAAGCCGTGGGGCTCGATCCCGACTATGTGGCGTCGTGCGAAGGCGTGCTGCCGGCGACGCGCTTTGCGGTCGATGCCTATGTCCGGTTCGTGCGGGAAAAGACCCTGCTCGAGGCGGTGGCGGCCTCGCTGACCGAGCTTTTCGCGCCGGCGATCCATGCCCGGCGGATCGAGGGCCTGCTGCGCAACTATGCCTTCGCGAATGACGCCGCGCTGAGCTATTTCCGGGCGCGGCTGAACGAGGCGCCGAAGGACGTGGCCTTCGGGTTGCAATGGGTGCTCGACCACGCCGATACCGACGAGAAGCAGGATGCGGCGGCGAAGGCGCTGATCTTCAAGACGGATGTGCTCTGGGCGCAGCTTGACGCGCTCGAATCGGCCTATGTGCTGCCGGCGCGGATCCCGCCCGGGGGCTGGGTGCCGGGCGAGGGGCTCTTGTCCCGGGCGCAGGCGTCGTGATCGGTCCGGGCGAGGTGCCGCGGCTGCCGCGCGGCGTGCGGGTGCAGGCGGACCGGGTGCGCGGGGGCTGGGTGCTGCTCGCCCCCGAACGGGCGGTGACGCTCGATGCCGTGGGTCAGGCGATTCTGGCCGAGGTCGACGGTGCCCGCAGTTTCGGCGAGATCTGCGCCCGTCTCGCCGCCGCCTTCGGCGCGCCCGAGGCGCAGATCGCCGAGGATGCCGGCGGCTTCCTCAATGCGCTGCGCGCGCGGCTGTTTCTGGAGATCACCCCATGATCCGCCCGCCGATCGCGATGCTGGCCGAGCTGACGCATCGCTGCCCGCTTGCCTGCCCCTATTGCTCGAACCCGCTCGATCTGGTGCGCGGGGCGGCCGAGATGGGCACCGAGGACTGGGCGCGGATCTTCCGCGAGGCAGCCGATCTCGGCGTGTTGCAGCTGCATCTGTCGGGCGGCGAGCCGGCAGCGCGGCGCGATCTGGTCGATCTGGTCGCGGCGGCGCGGGCGGCGGGGCTTTACACCAACCTCATCACCTCGGGGATCGGGCTGACCGCGGCGCGGCTTGCGGCGCTCGATGCCGCGGGGCTCGATCATGTGCAGCTCTCGCTGCAGGGCACTGATGCGGCGATGGCCGATGCGATCGGCGGGCTCGAGGGCGCCTTTGCCCGCAAGCTCGCGGTGGCGGGCCAGATCGGCGAGATCGGCTTTCCGCTGACGCTCAACGCGGTGCTGCACCGGCGCAACCTGCATCAGCTGCCGCGCGCGATCGAGATGGCGCTCGAGCTGGGCGCGCGGCGGCTCGAGGTGGCGACGGTGCAGTTCCACGGCTGGGCGCTGCGCAACCGCGACGCGCTGATGCCAACCCGCGCGCAGGCGCGCGAGGCCGGGCAGATCGTCGCCGAGGCGCGGGCGCGGCTGCGCGGGCGGCTGGTGATCGACTATGTGCCGGCCGATTACCATGGCGAGTATCCGAAGCGCTGCATGGGCGGCTGGGGCAGCACCGGGCTGAATGTCGCGCCCGACGGCACGGTGCTGCCCTGCCACGCGGCGCAGACCATCCCGGGGCTTGAATTCTGGTCGGCGCGCGAAATGCCGCTCGCCCGGATCTGGGCCGAGAACCCCGCCTTCAACGCCTATCGCGGCACCGGGTGGATGGCCGAGCCCTGCCGCTCGTGCGAACGCAAGACCAAGGATTTCGGCGGCTGCCGCTGTCAGGCGATGGCGCTGGCGGGCGATGCCGGCGCGACCGATCCGACCTGCGTGAAATCGCCCCTGCACGCGGATCTCGCGGCCCGCGCCGAGGCGCATGCGGCGGCCGATGCCGCCTTCGTCTTCCGTCCCGCACCGGGGCGCGAGACCGCGGGGCAGGGGGCGGGGCAGGGGGCCTAGAAGCGCAACGACAGCTCGACGGTCAGGCTGCGCTCCGCCAGCACGCTTTGCCGCGCCGTGACCAGCTCCCAGCCAAGCGCCAGATCCGCCGCGAGCGGCCGCCCTCGTCCCGAGACCAGCGGCACCCCCCGCACCAGCCGCGCCGAGACCCGCCGCTCGCGCCGCGCGCTGCCAAGGAACTGCCCGCCCGCGCGCTGCTCCTGCGCCAGCTCGATCCGCGTCCACTCGCCAAGGATCTGCCGGGTCAGCGCAAGGCCCAGCCGGTGGCGCATCGCGACCTCGCTGGCGACCGGCTCGCCGAGCGACAGCGCCAGATCGAGCCGCGTCGCCCCGGGCCAGACCGTGGCCAGCGTCGCCGTGCCCTGCCATTGCAGCGCCCCCTGCGCCAGCCGGGCGCGGCGCAGCACGCCGCCGCCCTCGAGCAGCACCGGGCCAAGGCCGAAGCCGTGGCTCAGGCCGATCTCGGCCGCCGAGCCCCGGCTGAAGCCAAGCGTGGTCCGGGAAAAGCCGGTGCTCAGGCATTCGCGCAGGCTGGTGCGCGCGCTCAGCCCCTGCCGCAGGCAGGCGCCGGCCTGCGCCGTGCTTTTCGCCTCGGTGCCGCCGAGCGCATGCAGGTAGCGGGCATCGAGGAAGGCCTCGGCGGCAAAGCGGCCGCCAAGGGCGAAGACCGCATTCGCCTGCCCGCGCAGCCCGGCCATCAGCCGGGCGCGGGCGCGGTAGTCGGGATCGACGCGGAAGGCGAAGCCGCCAAGATCGAAGCCCGTGGCCTCGTAGCCGCCATTGGCGTTCGGATCATAGCTGAGCAGCGGCCGCAGCCGCGCCTCGCCCGCCGCAAGACCGGGCCCGGCCCAGCCATAGCCGAGCCGGCGCAGCTCGGCCTGCGCCAGCGGGCGCTCGGCCGGATCGAGCCCGTCCCGGCCAAGCGCGGCAAGCCGCATCGCCGGGGAGGCGAGGGCGAATTGCAGCGGTGTCAGGGCCGCCGGCTCGGCCCGCGCCGGGGCGCCGGCCCCGGCCAGCAGGGTGCAGAGCGCCACCGCAGATGCGAAAAGCGCGCCCCGGACCCGGCCGGGGCGCACATGTTTTCGGGGCTGCATCCGTGCCAGCTCAGCGCGCCACGATGAAGGCGCCGTTGAAGGCGCCGGTGGCCCCCGCGCCATCGGCGATCACGCCGCGCACCGCCTCGGCGTCGGCGCCGAGGAAGCTGCCCGACATCTGCGCGTTGACGTCCTTGCCGCCGACCGTGCCGGTCAGGTCACCGCCCAGCACCGCGCCGGCGATCTGCGCGCCCGAAACCGTCATCTGGCCGCTGATCGGAGCGTTCGCGGCGTCGCGGAAATTGTCGATCCCGCCGGTCACCGCGCCGGTGGCGAAATCCGCATTCAGCGCCATGTCGCCCGACATCGTCGGCGCCTGCAGCAGCGCATCCATGTCGGTGCCCTTGCCGAACACCGCCGCGCCGGCATAGCTCGCCTGGCCGGTCGCGGGCATCGCCGCGGCGACGGTCGCAGTGGTCCCGGCATATTCGGTGTTCAGCGCCTTCGCCCGGACGACCGCATCTGCCGGCGTCGGAGCGGGGGCCGGGTCCGAGGACGAGCCGCCGCCGCCACAGGCGGCCAGGGCGGAAAGCGCGACGACGGCGGGAAGGATCAGGAATTTCATCATTCAGGTCTTTCGATCAGCAGACAGGCTGCGTTTGGGGAAGAGGAGGGGGGCCGCGCCGGACATCCGGCACGGCCCTGTCTGGAAGCGCCCGCCGGATCAGGCGAAACGGAAGTCGTCGGCGCTGAGCGCGTCGAGGCCGACATGCGAGAGCTGGACCGTGGTCGCATCGTCGAGATGCAGCACCACGCTGCCGTCGATCTCCTCGAGCAGCGCCGAGAGCGCCTCGAAGTCGTGCAGCCCGGCGAAGCCGGTCAGGTCGATGACGTCCTCGCCCGCGGTGAAGTCGGTCACCACGTCGCGGCCGCCCCCCGGAACGAAGGCGAAGGTGTCGGCCCCCGCGCCACCGGCGAGGAAGTCGTCGCCCGTGCCGCCGATCAGCACATCCGCACCCTCGCCGCCGAACAGGGTGTCGGCACCGTCACCGCCGTGCAGCACGTCGTCGCCATGGCCGCCCAGCAGGATGTCGTCGCCCGCCTCGCCGGCCACCGCATCGCCGCCGTCGCCACCGAAGATCAGGTCATCGCCGGTGCCGCCGCGCACGGTGTCGTCGCCGGCACCGCCCAGCACCACGTCATCGCCCGCATCCGCCTCGATCAGGTCGTCGCCGCTGCTGGCGAGGATCTGGTCAGCGCCGGCGCCGCCGAGCAGCAGCGTGTCGAGGGCGCTGTCGCCGGTCAGCACGCCGCCCTCGGGCCGTGCCTCGAAGGCGCCGCCTTCGGGCATCACGATCACCTCGACCTCGGCGCTGTCGGAACCGCCCCGACCATCCTCGACCGTGTAGGTGAAGGTGGCGCGGCCGATGTGGTCCGGGGCCGGGGTGAACAGGATCTGGCCGTTCTCGAGCACCACCGTGCCGGCCGTGCTGGTCACCTCGGTGATGGTCAGCGGGTCGGCATTGGCGTCGGTGTCGTTGAGCAGCAGCGCCGCCGCCGCGATCAGGATCGACTCGCCCGTCCGCACCCGGTAGCCGGTGTCGCGCTGCGCCGCCGGCGCGGTGTTCGGCACCGGCGCGGGCTGCGGCCCGTCGGTGTCGAGCGCAAGGACCGTCACGTCGTCAAAGCTGACGCCCTGGCTGCCCCAGGAATAGAGCCCGACCGTGCCGTGATCCGAACCGCTGCCGGTGATCGCGTAGGAGAACAGCGGATTGCCATCCATGAAGGCCTGGATCGTCGCGCCGTCGACGGTCACCCGCAGGTCGAAGGCCTCGCCCGGGGTGTAGCGGGCGGGGATCTGGATCAGGTATTTCTCGACCCCGTCCTTCACCTCGATCAGCTGGAACAGGCTGGTGCCCGAGGCCGCGTCGAGCTCGACCTTGTAGTAGTTGTCGGGGTCCTGGTAGTTCAGCAGCAGGCCGAGCGCGCCGTTGTCCGGGGTCTCGACCCGGGTTTCGACCTGATACTGCGACCAGTCCTGCGCCGCGGGGTCCGCGATCAGCGCATAGGTGCCCTTGCGCAGCACATGGGTGCCGTCGCCAAGCGGCGACCAGCCCTGCTGCCAGCTGTCGGCGGCATCGGCCGAGGTCCAGGTCAGCTGCCGGCTGTCGACGTCGGTGGTCTGCGTCAGACGCCCGTCGATGACCTGCCAGTCGCCCTTGCTGCCGTCCGCGCCCGCACCGTTCTGCTCGCCCTCATCGACGATCGTCCAGCGCCCGGCATAGTCGGCATCGGAGAAGTCATCCGAGAACAGCACCCGGTCCTGACCGACCGCATCGACGGTGAGCGTGTCACGATCGGTGCGGCCGCTGGCATCGGTGATCTCGAGCGTCACCGTCTGCTGCCCGGCCGCCGAGAGCGTCACCTCGGCCTGCGGCCCGGTGGCGATCTCGTTGCCCCGGGCATCGAGCCAGCGCCAGCCGGTGATCTCGGCATCGCCGTAGCTTTGCCCGGCATCGAGGGTGACCGTCACCTGGCCGTCGCCATCGGTATCGACCGCCGAGAGGTCACGGCCGGCATGCGCCTGCAACCCGAGCGCGCCGACATAGACGTTGTCGAACTGCGAGGAACGCTGATTGTCCGAGTAGAAGCCGACCGAGCCGCCGGTCAGCGGATCGGCGTCGGTGACGGTGCCGAAGACCGACTGGCCGTCGAGGAAGACCCGGATCTCGCCGCCGCTCACCGCAACCTCGAGCTGCGCGTCGCGCGCCCAGGGGCTGCCCGCATGGACCGAGGCAAGCACCGTCTCGACCCCGTCCTTCACCCGCACCAGCTCGCGCGTGTTCTGCGCCGAGTTGAAGGTGACGCGATAGGTGTTGGCCTCGTCCTGGAAGTAGAAGACCGCGCCGATCGTGTCCTGGTCGGTGGATTTCAGCGTCAGCTCGTAGCGGTAATCCTGCCAGCCGCGCGCCCCTTCGCCTTCCCACACGAGGATGTTCTCGCCGGTGTTCGAGCCCTCATAGACCCGGCCCTCGGCGATCTCGTCGACCTCGACGCCGTCGACGCGCTCGGCATAGCTGCCCTTGACGACGAAGTTGCCGGTCTGGCTTTCCGACTGCTGCAGGCTGGCATTGGCGTTGCCGTAGGTGTCGGTGATCGTCTCGCCCGAGAAATCGAGCTGGAAGCTGATCTGCGACGGCGCGGTTTCGAGGATCGGGCCGGGGCTGACGCCGCCAAGCGTCGCCACCTCGTCTTGCGAGAAGACGTGGTCGGTGAACAGCACGTTCTTCACGTAGACGTCGCTGGTCTCGCCGTCATTGTCCGAGAACAGCAGGAAGCCCTCGTTCAGGTCGATCTGGAAGCGCTCGGCCGAGGCGGTGGTGGTGCCGACCAGAACGCCGTCGATGTATTTGGAGATCAGCGCGCTGTCGCCATCGGTGGCGATGGTGAAGGCGACCCGGTGCCAGACGTCCGAGGTCAGCCGGCCCTCGTAATCGCTGCTGATGCCGATCCCGTTCGAGGCGTTGCGGAACAGATCGGCGTCAGAGCGGTTGCTGACGTCGGTCTGCAGGAACGACAGCCACGAGCCGCCGCCGGTCGGGATCAGGATGTCATAGACGAGCGAGTATTCCGTCGCCACGGTGCCGGCCGGAACCGGCTGGGCGGCGGTGACATGCAGCACCTGCTGCGGCTGCAGCGCGCCGATCGCGGTGACCTCGGCCGAAATCCCGGTCTGCGGCGTTTCGGGGGTTTCGGGGGTTTCGGGCTCTTCGGGCGTGGCCGGTGCCACCAGCGGAACGCCAAGCGCCGCATCGGTGGTCGGGGTGAGGGTCACCTCGCCGCCCGCCGCGACGGTCGCCGGACCCGAGACGACGGCAAGGCCATCCGCCCCGGCGACGATCTCGGAGCCCGCGACGCCCTCGGGCAGCGCGATGCCGCCCGCGCTGGTGCCGCCAAGCGCGGCAACCTGCGCCGCACTCAGGACCTCGCCGGTGACGCTGATCGCCGAGACCGCGACCGGCGCGGTCTCGCCGTCATCGTCGCCAAAGAGCAGCGCGCCATTCTCGAGGTCGAGCGCATAGCGCGCATCGGCCGCGACGTCCTGCGCGCCGACCAGCACGCCGTCGACATATTTCGAGATGATCAGCCGGCCGTTGTCCAAGGCGAAGGTCAGCACCACCCGGTGCCAGGCGTCGAGGCTGATCTCGCCCGCGTAATCCGACATCGTGCCGAGGCTGAAGCCCGCGCCCGAAAGCTTCATAAACATGTCGGCATCGCCGCCACTGACCGCGCTCGACTGCAGCAGCGACATGTAGCCCGCCGCCGTCGCCGCGGGGACCATCAGGTCGAAGGCGAGCGAATAGGAGGCCAGATGCCCGTCGGTGCCGGCGATGCCGGGGCTCAGGACGAGGCCGTTGTCGCCGGTGGTGGCCGAGACGAGAACCGCGGCCATCGTCTCGGTCGGTGCCGGCGGCAGCGGCACGCCAAGCCCGACGTCGGTGACCTGGCCGAGGGCGAAATCGCCGCGCGGCTCGAGGCTGCCGGTGCCTTCCTGCGGCTTGAAGCCCAGTTCGCTGGCGCGGAAGCGGGCGCCCTCGACGCCGTCAGGCAGCACCGCGCCGCCGGCCGTCGTCCCGCCCATCTCGGCGATCTGAGCGGCGCTGAGCACCGCCCCGGTGACGCTGACCGCCGAAACCGCCACCGGCGCCGTCTCGCCGTCGTTGTCGGCAAAGAGCAGCACGCCGTTCTCGCCGTCGAGCGCATAGCGCGCCGCATCGGCGGCCGAGACCGTCTGCGCCCCGACGGCGGCGCCGTCGATGTATTTGGTGATGACGACCGAGCCGTCGTCCTGCTCGTCATAGGTCAGCACGACGCGGTGCCAGGCGTCGAGGCTCATCGCCCCGGCATAGGTCGCCGCGGTGCCGACCGACAGGCTGTCGCCGCCGAGCCGCAGGAACATGTCGGCGTCATTGCCGTTGCTCAGATCGGACTGGATCAGCCCGATATAGCCGCCCGCGGTGTCCGCCGGCACCATCAGGTCGAAGACGAGCGAGTAGGAGGCGAGCAGGCCGGGCCCGAAGCCGGGCTTCAGCAGCAGCGCCTGATCGGCCGCGGTCGCCGGCACCAGCACCACCTCGGTCGCGGTGGCGGGCCCGGCCGGCGGCGTCGGGTCGGTCGGCTCGGCGGGGGTCACCGGGGCCGATGCCGCGGGCAGGCCGGCGATGCCGAAACTGTCGGTCGTGCCATGCGAGACGACCGGCTCGACCACGACCGAACCCGGTCCCCAGCCCTGCGCGTCGCCGTCATTGAAGGAATCGACGAGCAGCGTGCTGTCGTTCGCCACGATGACCTGCACCGCGTCGCGCGACACCGCGCCGGTCGAGCCGGTCACCTCGAGCGTCAGGAAATGCCGGCCGGCCGGCAGATCGAGCGTCGGCGTCGCGCCTTCGGCGACGACATTGCCGTCGGCATCCTTCCAGACATAGCGCAGCCCCGCGTCCTCGCCCGGGTTCAGCGCCGCGCCCTGCAGCGTGACCTGCGCGTCGCCGCTGCCTTCCGTGGTGACGAAGAGATCGTTGCCGGCCTTGGCAATGGCATGGAGCACCGGCGCCGACAGGTCGAGCGACAGCGTCTCTTCCTGGCCGCGATAGGGGCCGTCGAGCCCGTCGCGGTCGAGCGTCTCGCCGCGGTCATCGCTCAGATAGCTGCCGGTCAGCGCGAAATAGGTCGAGGTATAGGCCTGGTTGTTTTCCGGGTCGATGGTGACGAGGCGGATCGCGCCCGAGCCGCCGTTGCCGTGCTGGATCTCGTTCGCGACGCCGTTCTGATAGTTCACCAGCATCTGATAGACCGGGTTGCCGAAGTCGTCGTAGGACTCCAGCGTCTCGGCGCCGTCGCCGAAGATATGGCCCGAGAAGGTGAAGGTGACGTTGCCGTAGGGCTTCACCAGCTCGCGGTAGAGGGTTTCGCCGTCATTGCTGCCCTCGGCCTGCTGACCGAGACCATAGTCATAGCCTGCGCCCTCGCCATAAAGCGACGAGCCGGTCGAATCGTGGCGCCCGGCAAAGTTCATGTAGGCGTGGGTGGTCAGGATGACGCGCTTGTCGAGGTTGTCCTCGATCACGTCCTTCGCCCAGCGGATGACATCGTCCGAGGGCCCGAATTCGAGGCTCAGCACCAGCCACTCGACGCCGTCGGGCGAGGTGAAGGTGTGATAGTTGTTCGGCGCGCGCTCGGGCGCCATGTCATAGACACCGCCGAAGGTGTCGTTGATCTCGGCCTGATGCCCGGGCGAGTAGTAATAGTCCATCCAGGTCGTCGAATGGTCGCTCGCCGAGCCGCCGACGCCCTGGTCATGGTTGCCCGCGGTCAGCGAATAGGGGATCTGACCGTCGAGGATGCTCAGCGCCTCGGTCACGTTCTGCCACATCTGCTGGCTGGCGCCGGCGGTGACATCGCCCACATGGGTCACGAACTGGATGCCGAGCCCGTCCTTCTGGTCAACCAGCCATTGCGTCATCAGCGCGAGGGTGGGCGCGCCTTCGGCATAGGAGTAATCCTGCGTGTCGGGCAGGACGGCGATGGTATAGGCGTTCTCGCCGGTCACCCGCACCCGCAGGTTCTCGGTGACCGAGGCGCCCAGGGCATCCGTCGCGGTGATCTGCAGGTCGCTGTAATCCAGCGTATCGCCGTAATCGAGGATCAGCTGGCCGGCCTCGACATGCGCCGAGAGCACCTCGCCGTTCGAGTTCGTGACCGTATAGGACAGGTTCTGACCGGAGAAGGTTTCGGAAAGGTCGAAGACCTGCGGTTCCGTTCCGCGCCGGACCAGAAAGTCGGCGATCGGTTTGAGGATCGTGGGCATGAATGGTTCCTGAGTGGCTTTTGCGAAATCGCAAAAATTCGTTTTGCTGGCGGAACCTAGGCGGCGAGTTTAACAGAAAGTTGACAATTCTCCGCCGCCGCCCGCGGGTTCTTTCAATGGCCTCCATCGACACAGCAGATGGCTGGGCGGCACGGTCCGGCTGTCGCCCAAACGTCACGTTGCCCGCCTAGAGAACGGCCTGCGCCGGCTGCGGCGCGACCGGGCGCGGGGGGAAGAATGGCGACGCTGACGGAATTGCGCGCGTTCCACCTCGTCGCCGAGGCGGGCGGGTTCTCGCAGGCCGCGCGTGAGCGCTCGGTGTCGCAGTCGACGCTGTCAGCACAGGTGCGCGGGCTGGAACGGGTGTCCGGCGTGCGGATGTTCGAGCGCAAGGCGCGCGGCATCACGCTGACCGCCGAGGGCGAACGGCTGTATGCGATCACCCAGCGGATGTTCGCGGCCGAACAGGAGGCGCGGCACCTGCTGAGCGGCGGTGTCGCCCTGCAGGGCGGGCACTTGCGGCTGATCGCCGATGGCGCGCCGATCCCGGTGCGCATCCTGTCGAGCCTGAGCCGGACCAATCCCGCGCTGAGCTTCAACCTGACGGTCAGCAACTCGCAGACGGTGAACGAGGCCCTTCTCGACTATCGTGCCGACATCGGCATCTCGGCGCATCTGCCCTCGGACCCGCGGCTGCGCGCCCAGCCCTTTGCCCAGGCGGCGCTGACCGCGATGGTGCCCGCGACGCATCCGCTGGCCCGCCGGCCGTTCCTGACCCTGGCCGAGATGATCCGGCACAAGATGGTGATCCGCGAGAAGGGATCGCAGACCCGCGCCGTGCTCGAGGACAACCTCGTCGCGCAGAAGCTGGAGTTCGACAGCGTGCAGGAGGTCGGCCGGCAGGATGCGGTGCGCGAGATGGTCGCCGCGGGCTTCGGCATCGGCGTCGCGGTGACGCTTGAAACGACGCCCGATCAGCGTCTGGCCTTCCTGCCGATCGCCGATGCCGCGATCCGGCTGACGGAATATGTGATCTGTCTCGACGAGCGGCGGCGCAACCCGATGGTCGGCGCCTTCATCCGCGCGGCGATGGCGATCGACTGGTCCGCCGCCGGCGCTTAATCCTCGCGCAGCGCGGTCTGCATCTGGTCCGAGATCGGCTTCAGCAGATAGCTGAGCAGCGTCCGTTCCGCGCCCTCGAGAAAAGCCTCGACCGGCATCCCGGGCTTCAGTGCGATACCGTGCAGCGCCGCCAGATCCTCCGCATCGGGGGTGACGCGCAGCAGATACCAGCTCTGGCCGCTGCGCTCGTCCTGGCTCAGGTCGGCGGCAATGCTGGTCACGGTGCCGCCGATCTCGGGCGTGGTGCGCTGATTGAAGGCGCTCAGCCGCAGCCGCACCGCCTGGCCGGGCCGCACCTGGTCGATATCGGCGGGCGAGACCTTGACCTCGACCATCAGCCGCCGGTCGCTCGGGATGATCGACATCGCGGTCTGCCCGGCGTTCAGCACACCGCCGCGGGTGTGCACCGCCAGCTCGTGGATGGTGCCGGCGACCGGCGCGGTCATCACCGTGCGGGCAAGACGGTCCTGCGCGGCGATGCGCTTTTGCTCGAGATCGCTGCGCTCGGTCTCGAGCTTGCGCAGCTCCTCGATGACCTCGTTGCGCGCGTCCTCGGTGATCTGCTGCATCTGCATCCGCACCTCGGTGATCTCGCCCTGCTTGCGCGCCAGATCGGAGTGCAGCGAGCCGGCCTTGCCTTCCAGATCGGCCGCCTCCTGCTCGGATTTGCGCAGCGCCGCAATCAGCGACAGCCCCTGCTTGCGCAGCTTGCGCTGGTCATCGACCTCGGCGCCGACGAGACGCGCCGCGCGTTCGACCGCCGCCTTCTGCGCGCTCAGCCCGGTGACCTCGTTGCCGAGCTGCCCGATCCGCTCGCTCAGCTGGGCGATCTTGGCGCGCAGGCTCTCGCTGCGCCCCGACATCAGGATCCGTTCGTCCTCGATCGCATTGCGCGCCGCCGTGCCGGTCTCGGGGTCTTGCGCCTGCGTCAGCAGCGCCGCGGGGAAGGTCAGCGCGGTGCCGTCGCGTTCGGCCACCAGCCGGGCCTTGCGCGCGGCGATCTCGATCAGGCGGTTCTCGATCCGCGAGAGCTCGGCCTGCACCTCGGTCTGGTCAAGCCGCAGCACCACGTCGCCTTCGCGCACACGGGCGCCGTCGCGCACCGCGATCTCGGAGACGACGCCGCCCTGCGGGTGCTGGATCGCCTTCGCCGCGCCCTCGACCGCGACCGTGCCCGCCCCCATCACCGCGCTTTCGAGCGGCACGAAGGCGGCCCACAGACCGACCGCCCCGAGCGTCAGGGTGCACAGTACCGTCGTGGCCCGGATCAGCGGGCGCAGCGAATAGGGCTGTCCCGCATCGTGCATCGTCGTCATCATTTCTGCACCACCGCACGCGGATGTTTCACCACCTGCCCCAGAATTTCATCCCGCGGGCCATAGGCCCGCAGCCGCCCCGCCTCGATCATCGCCACCTTGTTCAGCGCCGCCAGCGCCGAGGGCCGGTGCGCCACGCAGATCACGATCGAACCCGCCGCGCGCAGCCGCCGGATCGCCTCGGTCAGGGCCTGATCGCCCTCGGCATCAAGGTGGGCGTTCGGCTCGTCCATCACCACGAGGAACGGCCGCCGATAGACCGCGCGCGCCAGCGCGATGCGCTGCCGCTGCCCGGCCGAAAGCGCCGCGCCATCGTCGCCGAGCCGGGTGTTGTAGCCCTCGGGCAGGGCGAGGATCATCTCATGCGCGCCGGCCAGCTCGGCCGCACGCACGATCTCGTCGGTCGGCGCGTCGGGCTCGAGGCTGGCGATGTTCTCGGCGACCGTGCCGGGCATCAGCCGGATGTCCTGCGGCAGGTAGCCCGCAAAGCCGCGCGCGCCGAGGCGCCACTGGTCGGGCGCCGCACCGTCGAAGCGCAGCCCGCCCGCAGTGCCGGGCCACAGCCCGAGCACGCCGCGCAGCAGGCTGGTCTTGCCCGCCCCGCTCGGCCCGATGACACCGAGACCATCCCCCGCCTCGAGCCGCATGTTGACGCCCGCCAGCAGCGGCCGCGTCTGCCCGGGGGCGCTGACCGCGAAATTGTCGAAGACCACATCGCGGGCGGGGGGCGCGAGGTCGATCCCCGAGGGCTCGGCCGGCAGCAGCGCGAAAGATTTCTCAAGCCGCGCGCGGGCGCCGCGGGCAGAGCGAAAACCGCGCCACTGGGCGATCGCCTGCTCGATCGGGGCGAGGGCGCGCGACGAGATCACCGAGGTCGCCATCATCGAGCCCGCCGACAGCTCGCCGCGGATCACCAGCCCGGCGCCCGCCGCAAGGGTCAGCGACTGCAGCAGGAACCGGAACCCCTTGGCCAGTGCGCGCAGATCGCCCGCCCGCTCCGCAAGCGTCAGCTGCGCCTGCACCAGCGCCCGGTGCGCCGCATCCCACCGCGCGCCGATCCGCTCGAAGATGCCAAGCGCCTCGGCGCCCTCGCAATCCTGCAACCCGTTCTCGGCCAGCGCATTGCGCACCGCCATCTGCTGCGAGACCCGGGCATTGGCGCCCTGCGACACGCGATCGGCGAGCAGCGTCAGCGCGAAGAGCATCGCCGCGCCGATCGTGGACATCAGGCCGAGCACCGGGCTGAACAGGGTCAGGACCAGCAGGTAGACCGGCGTCCAGGGCAGATCGAACAGCGTCAGCGGGCCGCCGCCGTTGAACTGCCGCAGCGTGTCGAGATCGCGCAGCGGCTGTTGCGCGTCGGCCCCGCCCTGACCAAGGCGCGCCCGGGCCCCGGCGACGGCAAAGATCTTCGGCGCGATCTCGGCGTCGAGCCGCGCCGCGATCCGCCCCCCCGCCCGCGACCGGACGCCATCGAGCGCCGCCTGCACCAGATAGAGCAGGCTCACCAGCGCCAGCAGGACGACGAGCGTCGCGAGGCTGCGGCTGCTCAGGACCCGGTCATAGACCTGCATCATGAACACCGGGCCGGTCAGCATCAGCAGGTTGATGAGGACCGAGATCGCGGCGAGGAACAGCATCTCGCCACGCCCCGCCTGGAAGAAATCCCCAAGTCGGGCAGCGGGCGGCGGGGAGCGGCGCGACAGGGCGCGCGCAGAAGGCGAAGGCATGCGGAAGTCCCGACGTGGTCGTTGGTGTGCAGCCGATCACCTATTGCGGCAACGCATCAGTTTTATGACGCGCAGAAGCGGAATTTCCGTTTGCCGGGGGCATTTTGCCCGACCTCAGGCCGCGCGCATCACCTCGGGGCGGGCGGCGGGGGCGAGCGCCGCCAGAAGCTCGGTGCGCGCCCCCGCCATCGCGTCCGCCAGCAGCCGCGCCGTCGTCGGACCAAGGGTGAAGCCCTGATGGCCATGGCCGAAATCGACCCAGAGCCCGGGCTCTCCCGGCACCGCGCCGACGAGCGGCAGCATGTCGGGCAGGCAGGGGCGGTGGCCGAACCATTGCGGCTCGGCGATCCGCGTGCCGATCTCGACCAGCTCCGAGGCGGCACAGGCGCCGCGCAGAAGCTGGCCCGGATCGGACGGCGCGTCGCGGGCGACGAGCGCGGCGCCGGTGGCGATGCGCAGCCCGCGCCGCATCGGGCTCAGCACAACCCCGGCATCGGCATCGATCAGCGGCCGCTGCAACCGGACCGGCGCGGCGAAATGGCCGTGATAGCCCCGCTTCCACAGCATCGCCACGCGCCAGCCGAGCCGGGCGAGCAGATCGGGAGCCCAGGGGCCGAGCGCGATCACCGCCTGCGCCGCGCCGACCGGCCCCGACGCGGTATCGACCTGCCAGCCCGCGCCCGTGCGCGCGAGGCTTGCGGCCTCGCCGCGCAGCACGGTGCCGCCGCGGCGGGTGAAAAGCTCGGCATAGGCCACGGTCAGCGCGCCCGGATCATCGCTTGTCCAGCAGTCGCCCCACAGCAGCCCGCCCGCCACCGGCCGCTTCAGCGCCGGCTCTGCCGCCGCCACCGCCGCACCGTCGAGCGCGGTGACCGTGACGTCATACTCGCGGATCAGCCGCACCGTCTCGGCCGCCGCGGCCTCGGCGCCGCGCGCATCGCGCCAGATCTGCAGATAGCCGGTGCGGCGGATATGCGGCTCCTGTCCCGCCGCCTCGATCAGCGGCGCGTGATCGGCAAGCGCGCGTTGCACGAGCTGCGCATAGACCGCCGAGATCCGCCGGTGCCGCGCCGGCGCCGAGTTGCGGAAATAGCGCCACAGCACCGGCGCGAGGCGGGGCAGGGCGGAAGGGTCATAGACAAGATCGTTCGTGCGTCCGACGGCATAGGCCGCGAGGGTGCGCAGATCGCGCGGCATCGCATAGGGCTCGACCGCCTCGCCCTGCACGAAGCCCGCATTGCCGAAACTTGTCTCCTCGCCCGGACCGCGCCGGTCGACCAGCACCACCGCATGGCCCCGCGTCTGCAGCTCAAGCGCGGCGGCAACCCCGACCATGCCGGCGCCCAGGACCAGAACCTCTGCCATCTCGCACATCTCCGACCAATCACGGCGCAAGTGATCGCGCGAAAGCCGGCCGGGGGCCAGTGCAAAATCAGCCGGCCGGCAGCGGATGCAGCGGCGCCGCCAGCAGCCGGGTCAGCGCCGCGACATGCCCGGCCATCCGCCCGGTCAGGCTGGCAAGCGGCATCGCCTCATCCATGGTGAAGCCCGCGAACAGCGCGTTCAGATCGGCGAAGATCACCGCGCCAAGCGCCGCCGCATCGACATCCGCCCGGATCGTGGTGCGCGCCTGCAGCCCGCGCAAGAGCGCCGTCACCTGCCCGGCCAGCGCCGCGTCGAGTGCGAAATAGCGCCGCGAGAACGGGGTTTCCGGATGCTGGATCGAGAGCGCCATCGCGGTGCGCCACATCTCCTTCGTCAGATAGACGAGGGAATGGTCGTAATAGGTCGAGATCAGCGCGAAAAGCGCCGCCTCGGCCGTCGCGGGCGGGGCGGCGACCACCGCCTCGCCCTGGTGCAGCACCTCCTCGACTTCCATCGAGACGATGGCAAGCAGCAGGTCCGCCTTGTTCTCGAAGTAGTTGTAGAAGGTGCCCACGGAGACCTCGGCGGCCTCGGCGATGGCGTCGATTCGCGCCGCCTCGTATCCGACCTGCCCAAAAAGTGCGCTTGCCGCCGTCAGGATCGAGCGGTTCCGTTTCGCCTTCTGTCTTTCGCGCAGCCCGGCCATCGCGGCTCCCTCGCCTCTTCAAAATTATCATTGACTGAAAAAATGAATGCGTTCAATTTTTTTCTGAAGCGGCGCCGAAGACGTGCCGGACGCAACGGGAGATGACGATGAGACTGACGACTTGCTGTGCCGCGGCCGCCCTTCTGGCCGCCCTCGCCCCGACGGCCCGGGCCGAGGAGCTGAACGCGCTGATCTGGTGCGACCACGCCGATCCGGCGCTGCTCGAACCCTTCGAGAAGGCGCATGACGTCAAGGTCAACACCAAGGAATACGAGGGCACGGCGGCGGGGCTGACGATCCTCGAGCAGTCGCGCCCGGGCGATTGGGACGTGATGGTGATCGACGCGGTCGATGTGCACCGCGCGGTCGAGCGCGGGTTGCTGGCGCCGCTGCCCGCGACCGGGATGGCGACGGCCGATTACTTCCCGCAGGTGGTGATGGCCGCGAACAATTCGGTCGATGGCGTGACCTATGCGGTGACCGAGAAGTTCGGCTACAACACCATCGCCTTCAACAAGGCGGCGGTCGATCCCGCGGACATGAAGAGCCTGAAGACGCTGTTCTCGGGCAAGTATGACGGCCGCATCGCGGTCTATGACTATTACCTGCCGGTCGAGGGGATCGTCGGCCTGTCGCAGGGCATCGCGACGAAGGATCTGGACGCCGCCGCGCTCGGGCGGATCAAAGCGCCGCTCTTCGCGCTGAAATCCGCCTCGAAGCAGGTCTCGGACGTGGTGGCGAGCCAGACCGCGCTCGCGACCGGCGAGGTCGACGTGCTGGTCGGCGGCGGCGAATGGCTGACCGCGGTGTTGCACGCGGAAAACCCCGATCTCGACTGGACCATCCCGGAAGAGGGCGGGCTTCTCTGGGCGCAGTCGATCGCCGTGCTGAAGGACTCGAAGAAGCCCGAGCTGGCGCTTGAATTCGTGAAATACATCACCTCGCCCGAGGGGCAGGCGCGGCTGGCCACCTCGTCGTGCTACTGGGGGATGCCGGCGAACCGCAAGGCGGGCGCGCAGCTCGACGCCGATCAGAAGGCAGTGCTCCGCTGGGACGAGCAGGACGACTATCTTGCCCGCGCGCAGCTTTACCCGGTGCCGGATGCGGCGACCGATGCCGCGATGCAGGACCTGTGGACCGAGATGCTGCAGAACTGAGATGGGCATCGAGGCGATCGAGAAACGGCAGGGGGCGGCGCTGGTGCTGCCGGCGCTGCTCTGGACGGTGGCATTCTTCGTGCTGCCCTTCGCTGCCATGGTCTGGATCAGCCTCGGCCATCTGGACGGGCGCGAGATGGTGCCGGGGCCCGACCTCGGCAACTATCTGCGGATCTTCACCGAGCCGGCGCTGAGCCGGGGGATCCGGGTCTCGCTGGAAATCACCCTGATCGTCACGGTGATCTCGGTGGCGCTCGCGTGGCCGCTCGCCTGGATCATCGCCACCCGGGTGCCTCCGCGCTGGCGCCGGCTGGCGCTGCTGCTCGCCGTGCTGCCGTTCTGGACGTCTTACGTCGTGCGCTCCTACTCCTGGGCGCTGGTGCTCGGCCAGAAGGGAGTGGTGATGACCGCGCTTCTCGGGCTCGGCATCCTTGATGCGCCGGTGCAGATCATGGCGACGCGGGCGGCGACGGTGATCGGCTTCGTCCATTTCTTCGTGATGCTGCTGACGCTGACGATCTATTCGAACCTCGTGCAGCTTTCGCCGAACTATGCCCGCGCGGCCGAGGACCTTGGCGCCTCGCGGTTTCAGGTGATCCGCCTCGTCATCCTGCCGCTGACCCTGCCCGGCGTGATGACCGGCGCCTTCCTGACCTTCGTGCTGTGCATCGGCGATTACATCACGCCGCAGATCCTTGGCGGCAACAACGAGCTGACCCTGCCGCAGCTGATCATGCTGCAGCTCGGCCGGCGCGGCGATTACCCGATGGCCTCGGCGCTGTCGGTGGTGCTGATGGCGCTGGTGACGCTCGCCTATGCCGGATGCGCGCGCTGGCTGAAGATGGAACGGGTCTGATGCGGTTTCTCTCCTGGGCCTATCTGGTCGCGCTTTTCGCCTTCATCCTGCTGCCGGTCGTGGTGCTGGTGATCTTTTCCTTTCAGGACGGCCGGCTGCCGGTGCCGCCCTTCCGCGGCGCGACGCTGAAATGGTATGCCGAGATTCTGAGCGACCGCGACCTGATGGCGGCGCTTGGCAATTCGCTGCTGGTGGCGATCGGCTCCGCGACCCTGGCGCTGCTTCTGGGGTTCATGGCGGCCTCGGGACTGGCGCGGGTGGCGCTGCCCGGCACGCTGGCGATGCGCGCGCTCCTGATCGCGCCGATGACGGTCAGTTACCTGATCATCGCGCTTGGCCTGCTGCAGATGTTCAACGCGGCGGGCGTCGGCCCCTCGCTGCTGACCACCGGCATCGGCCATGTCGTCATCAACCTGCCGCTGTGCTTCTCGATCCTCTACGCCGCCATGGGCGAGCATCAGAAGAACGCGATGCGCGCCGCGCGCGACCTTGGCGCGGGCGAGTGGCAGGTGCTGGCGCTGGTCTCGGCGCCGATGCTGGCGCCGGCACTCGCCGCGGCCTTCTTCCTGTCGGTCACCTTCAGCTGGGACGAGTTCATCATTGCCTTCCTGCTGACCCGCTTCGACGTCACCCTGCCGGTCGAGATCTGGTCGATGCTGCGCTCGGGGCTGTCGCCGAAGACCAACGCGATCGGCTCGCTCGTCTTCCTCGTCTCGGTGGCGATCACCGTCACGCTTGAGTTCACACTTTTCCGAAAGGCCAGAAAATGACCGCCGAGGTGCGCATCGACGCCGTTCAACACCGCTTCGGCAGCTTCACCGCGCTGCGCCGGGTCGACCTGACCATCGCGCCCGGCGAGTTCATCGTGCTGCTCGGCCCCTCGGGCTGCGGCAAGACCACGCTGCTGTCGATTTTGGGCGGCTTTCTCACCCCCTCCGAGGGGCGGGTGACGATCGGCGGGCGCGACATGACGCAGGTGGTGCCGAAGGATCGCCCGACGACGACGATGTTTCAGGACTATGCCCTTTTCCCGCACATGAGCCTGCGCGACAACGTCGGCTTCGGGCTGCGGATGCGGGGCGTGGGGCGGTCGGCGCGCAACGCGAAGGCCGAGGAGATGCTCGCCATGGTCGGGCTCGCCGACAAGGCCGGGCGGCGCCCGCATGAGCTGTCGGGCGGGCAGCGGCAGCGCGTGGCGCTCGCCCGTGCGCTTGCCGTCGAGCCCGAGGTGTTGCTGCTTGACGAACCGCTCGGCGCGCTCGACCTCAAGCTGCGCCGGCAGATGCAGGACGAGCTGAAGGCGATCCAACGCCGCGTCGGCACCACCTTCGTGCATGTCACCCACGATCAGGAAGAGGCGATGGCCGTCGCCGACCGGATCGTGGTGATGAACGCCGGCCGGATCGAGCATTGCGGCACGCCCGAAGAGGTCTACATGCGGCCCGCGACCCTCTTCACCGCGAATTTCATGGGCGAGGTGAACCGCATCCCCGTCAGCCGCGGCGACGGGGCAGGGGTCAGCAGCCCGCTTGGCCCGCTCGCGCTGCCCGCCCCGGCGCGCGGCGTGCTGTGCCTGCGCCCGGAATCGGTGGGGCTGTCGGGGGAGCTGGCGCTCGGCCCGGCGCGGCTGGTCGAGGCGGCCTTCTTCGGCGCCTATCTGCGCGCGCATTTCGCCCCCCTTGCCGCGCCCGGGATGCGCCTTGTCGCGCATCTGCCGCAGGGCACGGCGCTGGCGCCCGGGGCGGAAGTGATGCTTCATGGCCGCAACCCGATCGTCCTGCCCGAAACGGAGACCGCATGAGACGCATTCCCCCCGCCGACTGGTATCGCCTCCGCAGCGCCGGCGACGGCATCACCCAGATCGACGAGCCCTTCATCCAGGAGTTCTTCCGCTGCAACATCTGGCATGTGCGCGGGCGCGACCGCGACATGCTGGTCGACAGCGGCATGGGCGTGGTGTCGCTGCGCGAATGGGTGCCGCTGGTGACCGAGCGGCCGCTCGATGCCGTCGCAAGCCACACCCATTTCGACCACATCGGCTGCAGCCACGAATTCCCCTGCCGGCTGTGCCATGCCGCCGAGGCCGAGATCCTCGCCCAGCCGACGCGCGAGAACACGGTGGCGGCGGGCTATGTGACCGACGAGATCTTCGACGCGCTGCCGCCCGAGCCCTACCGCTCGTCCACCTACGCGGTGAAGGCGGCACCGGCGACGCGGCTTCTGGCCGATGGCGACCTCATCGACCTCGGCGACCGGCAGTTCGAGGTGATCCACACGCCGGGCCATTCCCCGGGCGGCATCGCCCTTTGGGAAGCGGCGAGCGGTGTGCTGATCTCGGGCGACATCGTCTATGACGGCCCGCTGGTCGAAGAGACCTATCACTCGAATGCCGAGGACTATCTGCGCTCGATGCAGCGCCTTGCCCGGCTGCCGGTGCGGGTGGTGCATGGCGGGCATTTTCCCTCCTTTTCCGGCGCGCGGCTGCGTGACATCATCACCGCCTGGCTGAGGGAGAAGGGTGCCTGAGCGGCAGGTCCCGCCCCGTCCGGCCGGGAGGATCCCGATGCAGCTTGCCGGAACCGACATCCGCCTGTTGCGCGTCTTCGACGCGGTGGTGCGCCATCGCGGCTTTGCCGCCGCACAGGCCGAGCTGAACGTCTCGGCCTCGACGATCTCGGCGCAGATCTCGGCACTCGAGGACCGGCTCGGCGTGACCCTGTGCCGGCGCGGCCGCGCCGGGTTCCGCCTGACGCAGCGCGGCGAACAGGTGCACCGCGCGATCGAGCGGCTGCTGGCTGCGATGGACGGGTTCGTGTCGGAAACCGCGGCGCTGCGCGACACGCTCGCCGGCACCCTGCGCATCGGCGTCGTCGACAGCGTGGTGACCGACCCGAATTTCCGCCTGTATGAGGCGCTCGCGGCGCTCGAGAAACGCTCGTCCGCAATCCGTTTCGAGATTGCCCAGACCTCGCCGCAGGAGCTGCAGACGCGGGTGCTCGACGGCGTGCTGCACCTCGGCATCGGGTCGTTTCCGCACAAGGTGGCGGGGCTGCGCTACACGCCGCTTTATGAAGAGCGCAACACGCTTTACTGCGCCCGCGGCCACCGGCTGTGGTCGGTGCCCGACGCCGATCTGACGCCCGAATTCGTCGCCTCGCTGAAGACCGTCGGGCGCAGCTACTGGCGCGAGGATCACTGGAACAACCGCGATTTTCGCAACTCGACCGCGATGGCGCAGGGGCTGGAACAACAGCTGATCATGATCCTGACCGGCGCCTTCATCGGCTATCTGCCCGACCATGTGGCCAAGCGCTGGTGCGATCACGGCCGGCTGCGCCGCATCCTGCCCGATCATTTCGTCTATCGCTGCACCTTCGACGCGATCACCCGCGACGCGACCGAGATCGCCCCCCTTGCCAGGGCACTGCTCGACGAGCTCGAAACGCTCTATCCTGCGCCCCTCGCGGCGTCCGGCCGAGGTGCTGAAGAATCCGGCAGCACCGAAGGCAAACATCGGGTTTTGTCCAACTGAACTTCGATACACAGGTATTTTTTCGAAGCAATCCCCGCCGCATCCTCGCCCGCAGATGGAGGCGAGAATGACGAAAACGCTGAACCAGCCGCTTGGCGGCAACACCATGCCCCGCTTCGGGGGACCGGCCACGATGATGCGCCTGCCGGCGGCGCCCTCGGCGGCGGGGCTCGATGCCTGCTTCCTCGGCATCCCGATGGATATCGGCACCTCGAACCGCGCGGGCACCCGCCTCGGCCCGCGCCAGATCCGCGACGAAAGCCGGATGATCCGCCCCTACAACATGGCGACCGGCGCCGCGCCCTTCGAGGCGCTGCAGGTGGCCGATATCGGCGACGTGCCGATCAACACCTTCGATCTGAAGAAATCGGTCGAGATCATCGCCAGCCATTACCGCGAGGTGCTGAGCCACGGCGTGATCCCGCTGACCCTTGGCGGCGATCACACCCTGACCTGGCCGATCCTGCGCGCGATCAAGGAACGCCACGGGCCCGTCGCGCTGATCCATGTCGACGCGCATTCCGACACCAACGAGGACATGTTCGGCGAGACCGTCGCGCATGGCTGCCCGTTCCGCCGCGCGTGGGAAGAGGGCTGCCTGATCAACGACAAGGTGTTCCAGATCGGCCTGCGCGGCACCGGCTATAGCCGCGAGGAATTCGAGTGGGGCCGCAAGCAGGGCTGGACCTGCATCCAGGCCGAGGAGTGCTGGCACAAATCGCTGACGCCGCTGATGGCCGAGATCCGCGCGAAGATCGGCGATGCGCCGGTTTACCTCAGCTATGACATCGACAGCCTCGACCCGGCCTTCGCGCCCGGCACCGGCACCGTCGAAGTGGGCGGGCTGACCACGATGCAGGGGCTCGAGATCATCCGCGGCACCGCCGGGCTGAACCTTGTCGGCGGCGATCTGGTCGAGGTCTCGCCGCCCTACGATCCGGCCGGCAATACCGCGGTGATCGCCGCGAACTTCCTCTTCGAGATGCTCTGCGCGCTGCCCGGCGTGCCGCGGGGCCGCTGACACAGAAGCCGGACCAACAGGGAGAAGACCATGATCAACAGACGTGCATTCCTTGCCGCCACCTCGGCCGGCGCCGCGATGCTTGCAGCCCCCTCGGTGCTGCGCGCTTCCGGCGCGGCGCTGAAGGTGGGCACCTATGGCGGCTATTTCCAGAACAGCTTCGACAAGTTCATCTATCCCGATTTCACCAAGGAAACCGGGATCGAGATCGAGTCGATCGGCGAACCCACGGGCGAGGCCTGGCTGGTGCAGCTCGGTCAGGCGGCGCGGGCAAACCAGGCGCCGGCCGATGTCTCGATGATGGCGCAGGTCGCGCGCATCAAGGGCGAGCGCGCCGGTCTGTGGGCAAAGCTCGACGCGGGCAAGATGAAGAACCTCGGCGTGCTGCCCGCCCACTTCGTGCACCATTATGAGGACGGCGCGCTTTACGGCACCGGCGCGGTGAGCTGGTATGTCAGTCTCGTCACCAACACCGACACCTTCCCCGAGGCGCCGACCTCGTGGAAGGCGCTCTGGGCGCCCGAGCAGAAGGACAGGCTCGGGCTGATGTCGCTCGCCTCGAACTCGTTCCTGCTCGAGATCACCGCGACCACCTTCTTCGGCGGCACCGAGATCCTGACCACCGACGACGGCGTGCTTCAGGTGATGGCGAAGCTCGCCGAGCTGAAGCCGAACGTGCGGCTGTGGTATCGCGACGAGGGCCAGTTCCAGCAGGCGCTGGAGACCGGCGAGATCCCGATGGGCGAGTATTACCACGACGTGACGGGCCTTGCCGCGAGCCAGGGCAAGCCGGTGCGCTCGACCTTCCCGGAGGAGGGCGCGGTGCTCGATTCGGGCTCGTGGGTGGTGTCGAAGGCATCGAAGATGCTCGATCAGGCGCAGGTCTTCATCGACTACATGGCGCAGCCCGCGGTGCAGGCGAAACTGTCGCGCAATGTCGGCACCGCGCCGACCGTGCCGCGCGATCTGACCGACCTGACCGACGCCGAATTCGCCGCCGTCTCCTCGGACAAGGCGCCGATCCTGCCGCTCTCGACCCTTTACGTCGACAAGGGGGACTGGGTGTCGCAGAAGTGGTCGGAACTGATCACCGGCTGAGGGCATCCCCCGCGCGCCCCGGTTCCGGCCGGGGCCGCGCAAGGCTGAGGAGGCCGCCATGACCGAACTCCGCATCGAGGGGCTGAGCAAGCGCTTCGGCACCTATCTTGCACTCGACGACGTGTCGATCACCATCCCGAACGGCAAGTTCGTCTGCCTGCTCGGCCCCTCGGGCTGCGGCAAGACCACGCTGTTGCGGCTGATCGCCGGGCTGGAGACCCCCTCCGAGGGGCGGATTCTGGTCGGCGGCGCCGACCTTTCCGCCGTGCCCAGCCACAAGCGCGGCATGGGCATGGTGTTCCAGTCGCTCGCGCTCTTCCCGCATCTCGACGTGGCCGAGAACATCGCCTATCCGCTCGCCATCCGCGGCACTGACCGCGCCAGCCGGCAGGCGACCGCGGCGCGGCTTCTCGACCTCGTCAAACTGCCCGGCATGGGCGGGCGGCGCATCCACCAGCTCTCGGGCGGCCAGCGCCAGCGCGTCGCCATCGCCCGCGGTCTGGCGATCGACCCCAAGGTCTTCCTGCTCGACGAGCCACTCTCGGCGCTCGATGCGGGCCTGCGCGAGCACATGCAGATCGAACTGCGGCAGATCCAGCAGAGCCTTGGCGTCACCACCGTCGTCGTCACCCACGACCAGAAAGAGGCCCTGACCATGGCCGACCTCGTGATCGTGATGAAGGATGGCAAGGTGCAGCAGGCCGGCACACCGATGGAGATCTATCACGCGCCGGCGAATGCCTTCGTCGCCGATTTCATCGGCAGCACCAACCTGATCCCCTGCCGCTGGGACGGGCAGGCGATCGAGGTGCTGGGCCACCGCCTGACGCCCGCCGAGGGCGACCGGATCGCCACGGCGCCGGGGCTTGCGCAGCTGTCGGTGCGCCCCGAACATGTCGAGATCGCCACCCCCGGAACCGGCTTTGCCGCCGAGATCACCTTCATCCGCGACCTTGGCGAAAGCGTGCATTTCGTCACCCGCTGCGGCGCGCAGACAATCACCGCGCAGGTCGCCCCGGGCGCCCGCCCGCCCTTCGGCGTGGGCGATGCCGTCTCGCTCAGCTTCCGCCCCGGCAAGCGCGTGGTGCTGGCATGACCGCTCCCGCCACCCCCGAAACCGCGGTGCCGCGCTGGATCGCGCTCTGGCCGGCGTTGATGCTCGGCCTGTTCTTCCTTGTCCCCTTCGGGATCATGCTCTCGGTCTCGGTCGCGCACCGGGTCGCGGGCGGCTTCTTCGAGCCGGGCTTCGAATGGGCAAGCTATATCCGCTTCCTGACCCCGTTCTTCGGCCGCGTGCTCGCCGTGTCGCTCGGCATCTCGCTCGCCGCGGCGGCGATCTGCGTGGCGCTCGCCTTCCCCTTCACCGTCTTCCTCGCCACGATGAGCCGCACCGTGCAGACCCGGGTTCTGGTGGTGCTCCTGTCGGTGCTGTCGCTCTCCGAAGTCATCATCGGCTTTTCGCTCTCGACGCTCCTGTCGCAGACCGCCGGGATCGGCAATCTCTTCGCCGCGATCGGGCTGATCGACGCGCCGCGCGCCTATACGCCCTCGCTTTTCGCGCTGCTGACCGGGCTGTGCTATCTCGGCTTTCCCTTCGCGGTGCTGGTGCTTTACGCCCCCGTCTCGCGGCTTGACCCCGAGATCGTCGAGGCGGCGCGGGTGATGGGCGCCTCGGCCGCGCGCGCCTTCTTCGGCGTCGTGGTGCCGTTGCAGCGTGGCGCGCTGACCGGCGCCTTCATCCTCGTCTTCGTCTTCACCCTCGGCTCCTACCTGCTGCCGCAGCTTCTGGGCCGGCCCGAGCACTGGACGCTCTCGGTGCACATCACCGATCAGGCGATCTATCAGGCGAACCTGCCCTTTGCCGCGGCGATGTCGGTGTTCCTGATGCTGGTGGCGTTGGCGCTCGTCGGGCTTGCCTCGCTCGCCGGGCGCGACAGGGGGGCGGCATGACCCGGGGGCTGAAACTTGCCTATATCTGCGTGCTGCTGGCGCTGCTGCTGGCACCGCTTGTCGTCGTCACCGGGGTGTCGCTGAACGGCGCGCAGAGCCTGCGCTTTCCGCCGCAGGAGCTGTCGCTGAAATGGTATGGCGCGCTTTTCCACGACAGGGAATGGCTGGTGCCGCTGATGAACTCGCTCATCATCGCCACCTGCGCCGCGGCCCTTGCCGTCGCCATCGCCGCGCCGCTGGCCCTCTATGCATGGGAGCGCGGCGGGCTTTTCGCGCGGTTGCTGACCGGGCTTGGCCTTGCGCCCTTCGCGCTGCCGCCGGTGATCTCGGCGCTTGGGTTCATGATCTTCTGGATGACCGTCGGCGGCTATGGCCAGATCTGGGCGACGATCGTCTCGCATGGGGTGTTCCTCGTCACCCTGCCGCTCGTCACCATCTCGCTGGGTCTCAAGGCCACCGACCGCGCGTTGATCGAGGCGGCGCGGGTGATGGGCGCCGACCGGATGACGGTGCTGCGCACGGTGATCGGGCCCTTGCTGCTGCCCTATGTCGTCTCGGGCTATGCCTTCGCCTTCGTGCTCAGCCTGAATGAATACATCATCGCCTACATGGTCGCGGGCTTCACCGTCGAGACCCTGCCGATCAAGATCTTCAACGCCCTGCGCTATGGCTATACGCCGATCCTCGGCGTGGTCTCGGTGATCTTCGCGGCGCTGGCGGCGCTCGTCTTCGGACTGATCGGCCGCTTCGGCAACCTGCCGCGGCTGATGGGGGCGGAAAGGGTGCGCGATGAGTGACCTGCCGACGAGGATGCGCGCGGCACTGCTCGATGCGCCGGGGGCGGCGCTGCGTCTGGCCGAGGTGCCGGTGCCCACGCCGGGCCCCGGGCAATACCTCGTCCGGCTCGAGGCCTGCGGGCTGTGCCATTCCGACCTGCATGTCCAGCGCGGCGAGGAGCCGATGCCGCCCGGGGCCTTCCCGCTGATCCTCGGCCACGAGGGCATCGGCCGCATCGTCGCGGGGGAGGGGCCCTTGCCCCATGGCACCCGCGTCGGCCTGCCCTGGCTTTACGACACCTGCCTTGGCTGCGGCCCCTGCCTCGGCGGGCACGAGACCTTCTGCACCGCGCAGCGCGCCCGCGGCCTTGATGCCCCCGGCGCCTTTGCCGAATATGCGTTGCTCGAGACCCGCTTCGCGCTGCCGATCCCCGAGGCGATCGACCCGGTCCGCGGCGGCCCGCTGCTCTGCGCCGGGCTCACCGCCTGGTCGGCACTCGAACGCTGCGAGGTGCATGCGGGCGCGCGGCTGCTGGTGATCGGCGCGGGCGGACTTGGGCAATATGCGCTCGAGATCGGGCTTGCCCGCGGGCTGCGCGTCGCCGTCGTCGAACCCGATGCCCGCAAGCGCGCCGAGATGCGCGCCCGCGGTGCCGCGCTGGCCGTCGCCCCGGGCGAGGTGCAGGCGATCTGCGACTGGGGCGGGGCGGATATCACGCTGAATTTCGCGCCGACGCCGAAGGTCTGGGACCTGATCGCGGCGGTCGCCAACCCGCTCAGCCAGATCGTCGCCGTGGCGCTGGTGCACGAGCCCGTGGCCCTGTCGATGATGTGGCTGATCAACGGCGGGCACCGGGTGACGGGCTCCTCCGTCGGCACCCGCGCCGAGCTTGCGGCCTTCCTCGCCTTCGCCGCCGATCACCCGTTCCGCGTGGCGGTCGAGCGGGTGCCGTTCGAGGAGATCAACGCGGCCCTCGAACGGCTTGCGGCGGGCGAGGTCGCCGGCCGCATCGTTCTCGACTTCGGCGGGCGCTGAGCGGCGCCTCAGTGCACCGGCCGGCGCGCCCCCTTGCCGGGGCGGTGCAGGTCCTGTTCGCGGATCCGGCGGTTGAGGGTGGCGCGGCTCAGCCCCGTCACCTTCGCCGCCCGCGTCACGTTCCAGTCGCACAGCCGGAGCACCTCGGCCAGATCGTGCTGCGCATCCGCGACCGCGAGCGCGCCGATCCGGCAGGCGACATGCTCGGGCAGATCGGCGCGCATGATCATCCCGCCGTCGCAGCAGGCGCAGGCGACATCCAGCGCGCCGCGCAGCTCGCGGATATTGCCGGGCCAGTCATGCGCCGCGATCGCCGCCATCGCCTCGGCGGCAAGAGCCGGCGGCCCCTCGGGCGCCAGGGTCCGCAACAGGTGGCGGATCAGCCGCTCGCGGCTTTCGAGCTGCCGCACCGGCGGCAGATCGAGCACGAAGCCGCCGAGGAAATGCCCGAGTTCCGGCAACAGCCCGGTATCGCCGCTGGCGCAGGTGGCGACGAGGGCAGGGCGATGCCCGGCCGCACCCGCCCGTTCGAGACAGCCCAGAAGCGCGCCTTGCAGACGCGGCGGCCATGCGGCGAGCGCTTCGGCCAGCACCAGATCCGGCATTTCCGCCGCGTCCCGGTTCCAGCCCTCGATGCGCGCCGCGATGCCCGTCTCGGCCTCGCTGCGGCTGTCGAGAACGCCCGCACTCCCCGGCGCCCGGCCCGCTTCGGCCAGCAGGACCCGCGCGGCATGGCTCTTGCCGGCGCCGACGGGGCCGCGGATCATCACCGGGGTGCCGGCCCGCAGCAGCCGGCGCGCCTGATGCAGCCGCGCCGGTGGCAGGAGGCCGCTTTCGGCCAGTGCCAGAAAGGCCGGGGCGCCGGTCAGCGCCTGCGCCGCGCGGCCAGCGGCGCGGGGCCGGGCCGCGGGCAGGCCCGCCGCGCTGACCCGGATCGCGCCGGCCGGACCCGCGCCGGGGGCCAGGCTCGCCCACCGGCCAGGCCCCCGGTCGGCAGGCTCGAACCGGGTGCCGAAGATTTCCTCGAAGCTGCGCCCGCACAGCGCGGCCCCCCGCTCGGGTTCCGGCAGGACCGCGCGCGCCGCCGCGGTGATCGCAAGGATCCGGCCGTCGCCGTCCAGCGCGACCAGCGCATTGCGCCGCCCCGCGGGTGCGGCGCCGGCGGCGGGGGCCGAGACCTGCAAGGTGATCCCGCCGCCGAAGCGGCGCAGGAAGAGCCAGGCCTGCACCCGGTCCGCCGCGGTGTTCAGCACATGCCGCGCAAAGGCGAAATCCGCGGTGTTGCCGCGGTCGATGGTGGTGAAATTCAGGATCGCGAGCACCGCATCCTCGGCGTCGAAGACCGGCACGGCGGTGCAGGCGAAGGGCCGCAGCGTCTGATAGAAATGCTCGCTGCCGCGCACGGTGACGGCGTGCCGGCCAAGGCTTGCCATCGACACGCCATTCGTGCCCGCGATGCGTTCGTCCCAGTTCGACCCGGGCGCGACGCCCCGGCTTTCGAAGGCGTCGCGGTCGGCGTCGCGGCAATGGATGTCGAGCAGGATCTGGTCGCGGTCGGTGACGACGAGCGCGCTCGCGGTCTCCGAGGCGAGTGTGGCGAGCTGCGACAGCCCCTGCAGCTCGCCCGAGGTCATGTCATTGAACGCCTCGCGGCGATGCGCGATCTCTTCGCTGCGCAGGCGCAGGATCGGACGGGCAAGGCCGGCGACGAGATTGTGGCGGTGCGCGCAGCGCTCCCAGGATGCGGCGATCGCCTGGCGATGCTCCGCTTCGGTCATTCGGTCCACCTCGGCATCCTCCCAAATGCTGGTGTCACACCAGAGTTCTCCGTGCCGCGCGGAAAATCCAGCGGTTTCTGCCGCCGCAGCGCGGCGGGGCCGGCGCCGCGGCGACGCCGGCCCGCCCCTCACAGCGATCCCGCCGCCATTTCGCGCGCGATGTGCTCTGCCTGCCGGATCGCCAAGGCGACGATGGTCAGCGTCGGGTTCGCCGCGCTCGAGCTCGGGAAGGCGCTGCCGTCCGAGACGAAGAGGTTGCGCACGTCATGCGCCCGGCCCCAGCCATCGACCACGCCCTCCGAAGCCTTCGCCGCCATCCGGTTGGTGCCCATGTTGTGGCTCGCCGGGTAGGAGGGCAGGTTCCACACCTGCGTCGCCCCCACGGCGCGATACATCTCGCCGGTCCGCTCGTAGGCATGGGCCGCCATGTTGACCTCGTTGATATGCGGGGTCTTGGTGACGATCGGCACCGGCAGGCCGTGCTGGTCGGTCTCGCTCGGGTGCAGGGTGATGCCGTTGCCGGCCTGCGGCAGGTCCTCGCCGCAGATCCAGGTGCCGGACATATAGGCGTATTTCTCCAGTGCCTGCGCGTGCTCGCGGCCCCAGCCCGAGGCCGAGGGGTTGAGGAAGACCGACAGGAACGGCAGGCCGAGGGCCAGGATCTCCAGCCGGTAGCCGGCATAGAAGCCGCGCGAGGGGTCGTTGCGCGCCTCGTCCGAGATCACCCCCGCGACCGTGGTGCCGCGGTTCATGTGCACCTTCTCGGGCATCTCGGCGAAGACCCCGGCGCTGTTGTGGGTCATGTAGTTGCGCCCAACCTGGCCCGAGGAATTGGCGAGCCCGTCGGGGAACAACGACGAGGCCGAGTTCAGCAGCAGCCGCGGGCTTTCGATCGCGTTGCCGGCGACGCAGACAAGCCGCGCCTTCTGCCGCTGGATGGTGCCCGCACCGTCGGCATAGAGCACGGCGGTGACCTTGCCGGTCGCGTCATGCTCGATCTTCAGCGCCATCGCGTCGCAGCGGATCTCGCAGTTGCCGGTGGCCTCGGCGCGGGGCAGCTCGGTGATCATCGTCGACCATTTCGCCCCCACCATGCAGCCGCTCATGCAAAAGCCGTATTGCTGGCAGGCCGGGCGGCCGTCGTTCTCGACCGAGTTGATCGCCATCGGCCCCGAGACGATGTCGCGATAGCCCATCCGCCGTGCCCCCTCGGCGAGCACGCGGAAGCTGTTGTGCCAGGGCAGGTGCGGCATCCCGGTGGTCTTGCCCGTCACCCCCATCTTGCGCTCGGCCGCCTCGTAATACGGGGTGAGCTCGGCCAGCGTCAGCGGCCAGTCGGCGACCGAGGCGCCGGGGATGTCGCCGTTCAGCGTGCGCATCCGGAACTCGTGCTCCTGAAAGCGCAGCGCCACGCCGGCCCAGTGGATGGTCGAGCCGCCATAGCCCTTGACGATCCAGGCCGGCAGGGTCGGGTGGTTGCGCTTGCCGTGCCATTCCCCGGCCGAGATCCGCTTGTCGAGCCAGGAGATCTTGTTGAACATCGTCCATTCGTCATTGACGATGTCCTCCTGGCCGAAGCGCGGCCCGGCCTCGAGCACGACCGATTTGATGCCCTTCTGTGCCAGTTCGTTGGCCAGCGTGCCGCCGCCCGCGCCCGAGCCGATGATGACGACGAGGCTGTCGTCGTCGAGGTCGAATTTCGTGGTCATGAGATCATTCCTTAGCGCTGAACCTGGGCGAGCAGCTCTTCGGGGCTCGGCCCCGGCGGCAGCCAGTCGATGTCACTGAACCCGGCGTGCAGGAAACCGCCGAAGTCCGAGGCGGGGCCCTCGTAGCCAAGCGCCGGCCACAGGTCGGGGGCGTTGTAGATGCCGAAGACCCCGGCCCAGCGGAACTTCTGGAAGAAGGGCGTGGTCTCGATGCCGCGCAGGATCCCCTCGCGCTCATAATCCTCGGCGACCTCGGTGAAGGGCCGGCCGAAGGCCGCGCGGGCGCGCGCGTCGAGCTCGTCGACACCGTCGCGCAGCAGCCCCTTCACGCCCTCGTCCGCCGCCGCCTCGTCGAGCATGGTGTCGACAAGGCGCTGATAGGTGGCGAGGCTGACGATCTGCGGCCCGTGCGGGAAGGTGTCGCGCATCACCCGCAGCATGGTGTCGGCGCGGGCGGTGCCGATCGTGTCATTGGCCCAGGCGGCCACCGGCAGGGCAAGGCCGGCAACCGCGCCGCCGGCGGCGACGGCGGTGGTCATCAGGAAATGCCGGCGCGACAGGCGGCGGGCAGGCTGCGTGCGCGACGGCGCGCGCGGGTGGTCGGTGCTCATCTCGGGCTCCGTTTGGGCGGGCAGTCCGGCCCGGGCCGCCGGCGCGCAAGGGCGGGCGGAGGCAGGCTGCCGATGATGGATGGGGTGAAGCGGGGGCGGCCCGGGGCGGGCTCAGCCGGGGCCGGAAAGCCCGTGCCGGGGGTCGGCGTCTCGTCTCATGTTGTCCTCCCTTTCTGATGTCGTGATGCGCGTCTGGCGCGGTTCAGGCCGTCCGCCCCTGTGCCGGGGCAGGCGATCCGTCCGTGTCCTCCTCCCCGAGGGCACGGATGAATTCGGGCACGCCGAGATCGGGGCGCTCGGCGCGCAGGCTGGTATGGGCCGCCACCGTGACCCCGGCGCCAAGCGCGAGGTCGCGGTGCAGCCGGTCGATCACCGGCACCACCGCGGCAAGCGGCGGGTCGATCAGGATCAGCGCATGGGCCAGCACCGCCCATCCGCCGTCACGGCGCTGCCAGCGCTGCGCGGTGCCGACGATCTTGCACCCGGCAAGCGACAGGTTCCACGCCCCGTCGCAAAAGCTGCCCCCGGTCGCGCCGGTGCTGACCGTCAGGCCGAGCCGGGCGAAGGCCGCGGCCAGCGGCGCGCAGATCCGCCGATAGCCGGCCTCGAGTGTCAGCCCCGCCTCGGCGGGAAAGGCGAGGGCCAGATTGAGCACGCCCGGCCCCTGCGGCACCGGGCCGCCGCCGGTCTGGCGGGCCAGCAGCGGCCAGCCCGCCGCCGCGGCGCGCCCGGCGGCCGCGGCAAAGCCCGGGCGGCGCAGGCAGGCCGCCGGCAGCACGATCGCCGGTGTGCGGGCCTGCCACAGCAACCGCGCCGGCTGCCCCGTCGCGGCGACCTGCGCCAGCATCGCGACCTCGGCCGCGATCCCCTCGGCGGCGCTGTCGAAGCGGCAGGGCGCGGCGCCGGTCACACCGTCCGTCACGGCGCGAAATCCTCGATCTCGTGGCACAGCGTGGTCAGCGCCGCGGCCGCCGGCGCGCCGTCGATCGCGCGGTGATCGAAGGTCAGCGACAGGCCGATGAAGGGGCGCAGCCCGATTGCGCCGTCGGCCTCGCGCACCGCGCGCTCGTGGATGCAGCCGATGCCGAGAATGCCGATCTGCGGCGTGTTCAGGATCGGGGTGAAGGCCTCGACCCGGGTCAGGCCGAGGTTCGAGATGCAGAAGGTGCCCCCGGTCATCTCCGACACGCTGAGCTTGTTCACCCGCGCCCGCGCCGCCAGATCCTGCCGCGCGGCGCGCAGGGCGGCGATGTCCAGCGCCTCGGCGCCGAAGATCGCCGGGGCCACCAGCAGGTTGCCCGGCAGCGCGATCGCGACGGAAAGATCGACCTGCGTCGACAGCCGCAGCTCGCGCTCCTCGAGGCGGCCGTTCAGCCCGGGATGCGCCTTCAGCATCCGCAGCGTCGCCAGCATCAGCAGATCCTCGACCGAGGCCTTGACCCCCTGCGCCGCAAGCGTCGCGCGCGCCGCCAGAAGCCGGCTGGCGTCGGCGCTGGCGTGATGGGTCAGCTGCGCCGCCTCGGCGAGGCTTCTGACCATCTTCTCGGCGATCATCGCCCGCATGCCGCGCAGCGGCACGACGGTGGTGACAGCGGCGGGCGGCGCGCTCATTCCACCCGCCCGATCACCGCGCCCTTCGGCACCACCGCGTCCTGCGCCGCCACGATCACCAGCCGGCCGGCGGCGGGGGCGTGGATCTCGTACTGGACCTTGGCGGTCATGATCTCGGCGATCAGCGCGCCCTCGGCCACCTCGGCGCCGTCATCGGCAAGCCAGGAGGTGATGACCGCCTCGGTGTCCTCTTCCCACAGGTCGGTGGGGATGATGATGTCAGTTGCCATGTCGTTTTCCTTATCTGTGGCCCGGGGCGGGCCGCTGGCCTGCGGGGGCGGGCGGGCCCGCCCCCGGGCGGCGGTCACGCCGCCATCTGCGCCCATGCCGCGACGATCTTCGCGGGATTGGGCAGGCAGAACTGTTCCATCACCCGCGCGTAGGGGATCGGCACATCGGGATAGGCCACCCGCACCGGCGCCGCCTTCAGCACCGAGAGGTCGTGCTCGACCACCGAGGCGATCACCTCGGCCGAGACGCCGAAGCTGTGGTAATCCTCGTCCACCACGATCAGCCGCCCGGTCTTGGCGACCGAGGCGCGGATCGTGTCGCGGTCGAGCGGCACCAGCGAGCGCAGATCGACGACCTCGGCCGAGACGTTCTGCTGCGCCAGCGTGTCGGCCGCCTTCAGCGCGTGATGCACCCCGATGCCGAGCGAGACGATGGTGACATCGCGCCCCTCGCGCACGACCTTCGCCTTGCCGATCTCGACGGTGTAGCTGTCTTCGGGAACATGCACGGTGGCGCCCGGTTCGGTGCCAAGCCAGCCCATCCCCTGCAACCCCTTGTGATACATGTAGACCACCGGGCTGTCGTCGCGCAGCGCCGCGGTCATCAGCCCCTTGGCGTCATAGGCGTTCGAGGGCGCCACCACCTTCATGCCCGGCAGATGCGCGAAGGTGCCGTAAAGACATTGCGAGTGCTGGCCGCCGTCCGAATAGCCGCCGCCGGTCGAGGTCATCAGCACCATCGGCACCTTGAGATGGCCGCCGGAGAAGTAGATGTTCTTCGCCATCAGGTTGTAGATCGCGTCGAAGCAGACACCGAAGAAGTCGACGAACATCAGCTCGACCACCGGCCGCATCCCGTCCTGCGCGGCGCCGACCGCGGCGCCGATGAAGCCGGTCTCGGAGATCGGCGTGTCGCGCACCCGCTCGGGGCCGAATTCCTCGATCAGGCCGCGGGTATTGCCATAGACGCCGCCGAGCGTGCCGATGTCCTCGCCCATCACGAAGACGGTCGGGTCGATCCGCATCTCCTGCGCCAGGGCCTCGGCCATCGAGCGGGCGATGGTCAGCTTGCGTTCGTTGGATTTCACAATCGTTCCGGTCATCTCATCCCCCTCAGGCAAAGACCGCGGTCAGGGCGTCCTCGGGACGCGGATCGGCGCTGTCGCGGGCAAAGCGGATCGCCGCGGCGACCCGGTCCGCCGCCGCGCCCTCGGCGGCGACGAGCTCGTCCTCGGAGAAGCCGAACTCGGCCAGCAGCCGGGCGCGCATCTTCGGGATCGGATCGGCGGCGAACAGCGCCTCCTTCTCGCCTTTCGGGCGATAGGCCTCGGCATCGCCCATGAAGTGGCCGGCCAGACGATAGGTCTCGCATTCGATCAGCGTCGGCCCCGCGCCGGCACGGGCGCGCGCGATCGCCTCGCCCGCGACCTCGTAGATCGCCAGCGGGTCGTTGCCGGCGACATAATGGCCCGGAATGCCATAGGCCGCGGCGCGCACGTCATTGCGCGCCACCGAGGTCGAGGCGCTCTTCGGCACCGAGATGCCCCAGGAATTGTCCTCGATCACGCAGATGAAGGGCAGCTTCCAGACCGCGGCGAGGTTCATCGCCTCGTGGAAGGCGCCCTGGTTCGCCGCACCGTCGCCGATGAAGGCGACCGCGACGCCGGGCAGGCCGCGCAGCTTGCGCGACAGCGCCGCCCCGACCGCCGGGCCAAGCCCCTGCGCGATGATCCCCGAGCAGGCGAAATTCACCTTCGGGTCGAACAGGTGCATGTGGCCGCCGCGCCCGCCCGAAAGCCCGCTCGCCTTGCCGAAGATCTCGGCGACCATCGCGTCGAGGTCGACGCCCTTGGCGATCGCCTGATGATGCGGGCGGTGCGTCGCGGTGACGATGTCCTCGGCGCTCAGATGGGCGCAGACCCCGACCGCGACCGGCTCCTGCCCGTTCGAGAGGTGCATCTCGCCCGGGATCGGGCCGTTCGCCATGTTGAAGACCGGCGTCTTGCCCTCGAAATAGATCTTGGAAATGGTTTCCTCGAGCCTGCGGCTGAGCACCATGTTGCGGTACATCCAAGCCAGCTCGTCGCGTGATGGCGTCATCTGATCCTCCCCGTTTGCAGCGGCGCAGGGCATGGGTGGCCCTGCTTGCGAGGATCTTTCTCAACCCGGCCATGCATGTGCTGCAACGCAGGATCGCCTCTGCGCTGCAGCGTGTCTCAGACTGTCTCAGGGAATTGGCGCCCGGGCCGGCGCGGGATACGGGCAGGGCAGGGGCGGCGGCGACCGCCGCCCCCGCTTTGCCGGACAGGCCGGCCTCAGCCGCCGCTGGCGGTCAGACCTCAGCCGCCGCTGGCGGTCACCAGCGTGCCGGCGGTGCCGGCGACGATGGCGACTGCATCCTCGAGCCGGCCGATCCCGGCCCGGCCGCCGGTCGCCTGGACGAAGTCGACCGCGGCGCGCACCTTCGGCCCCATCGAGCCGGCCGGAAAATCGGCGGGCGACAGCGCATCGGCCGCAACCGCCGCCAGCGGCCGGGCCTGCGGCGTGCCGAAATCGCGGTAGACTGCGGCGACGTCGGTCAGCATCAGCAGCATGTCGGCGCCGAGCTGGCGCGCCAGCAGGCCGCTTGCCAGATCCTTGTCGATCACCGCCTCGATCCCGGTCAGCCCGCCCTGCGGCAGGGTGACGACGGGGATCCCGCCGCCGCCCACGCAGATCGGGATCACCCCCTGCGCAAGCAGCAGCTTCAGCACCGGCGCCTCGAGGATCTCGAGCGGCGCGGGCGAGGCAACGACGCGGCGCCAGCGGTCGTTGTCGGGCGCGACGGTCCAGCCGCGGGCAGCAGCAAGGCGGCTGGCCTCGTCGCGGTCATAGACCGGACCGATCGGTTTCGTCGGATGCCGGAACGCCGGATCCTGCGGATCGACCCGGACCTGGGTCAGCAGCGTCGTCACCAGATGCCCCGGCAGGGCATTGTCGAGCTCCTGCTGCAGCACATAGCCGACCATCCCCGCGCTTTCGGCATCGAGCACGTCAAGCGGGAAGGGCGCCTCGGGCGTCGCTGCCGCCTGCAGCGCCAGAAGCCCGACCTGCGGCCCGTTGCCATGGGTGACGACGAGCCGGTGGCCGGCCTGCACCAGCTGCGCCAGCACCGCGGCCGCGGCGCGGATGTTGGCGCGCTGGTTCTCGCCCGTCATCGGCTCGCCCCGGCGCAGGAGCGCATTGCCGCCAAGGGCCGCGACGATCAGCATGGCTCAGCCCCCGATCGTCGCGACGAGCAGCGCCTTGATCGCGTGCATCCGGTTCTCGGCCTCGTCGAAGACGATCGAGGCGGGGCTTTCGAACACCTCCTCGCTCACCTCCATGCAGTCGATGCCATAGTCCTTCAGCACCTGCGCGCCGACCTCGGTCTCGGCATTGTGGAAGGCGGGCAGGCAATGCATGAACTTGACGTAAGGGTTGCCGCTGGCCGCCATCAGCGCCGCATCGACCCGGTAGGGGGTGAGCAGCCGGATCCGCTCGCCCCAGGCCGCGCTGGCCTCGCCCATCGACAGCCAGACGTCGGTGTAGATGAAATCGGCGCCCTTCACCGCGGCGACCGGATCTTCGGTGAGGGTGAAGCGGCCGCCGGTCGGCGCCGCCATCGCGCGGATCTCGGCGACGAAGCTGTCCTCGGGCCAGAGCGCGCGCGGCGAGGCGATGCGGAAGTCCATCCCCACCTTCGCCGCCCCGATCGCCAGCGAGCGGGCGACGTTGTCGCGGCCCTCGCCGGTGAAGGTCAGCACCATGTCCGACAGATGCTTGTGGGTGAATTCCCGCATCGTCATGAAATCGGCAAGGATCTGGGTCGGATGGGTCTGGTCGGTCAGGCCGTTGTAGACCGGCACCCCGGAATAGCGGGCGAGGGTCTCGACATCGTGCTGCGAGAAGCCGCGATACTCGATCGCGTCATACATCCGGCCCAGCACCCGGGCGGTGTCCTTCACCGTCTCCTTGTGGCCCATATGGCTGCCCGAGGGGCCGATATAGGTGACCTCGGCGCCCTGGTCATGGGCGGCTACCTCGAAGCCCGAACGGGTGCGCGTCGAATCCTTCTCGAAGATCAGCGCGATGTTCTTGCGGGTCAGGCGGGGAACTTCGGTCCCCGCCATCTTCGCCACCTTCAGATCCGCCGCCAGCCGCAGCAGGAAGCGGATCTCGTCGGGGGTGAAATCGGCCAGCGTGAGAACGCTGCGGCCGTGCAGATTGACAGGCATATGTGCCTCCTGTGCTCAGATCGGGTCGCGGGCGATCGGGCAGGTCATGCAGTGACCGCCGCCCCGGCCGCGGCTCAGCTCCGCGCTTTCGATGGTGATGACCTCGACGCCGGCGTGACGCAGAAGCGTGTTGGTATAGACGTTGCGGTCATAGCCGATGACCACCCCGGGCTCGACCGCGACAACGTTGTTGCCATCGTCCCATTGCTCGCGCTCGGCCTCGTAGTCGTCGCCGCCGGTGGCGACGATGCGCAGCTTCTTCAGCCCCATCGCCTCGGCCACCACCGCGGTGAAGGGACGCTTTTCCTCCCGCACATCGACCGAATGCGCGCCATCGCCGGGCCGGATCGAGAAGGTCCGGATCCGGTCCACCACCGGCGGATACATCGTCGCCAGATCGGCGTCACACAAGGTGAAGACGGTGTCGAGATGCATGAAGGAGCGGTCGCGCGGCATCAGCGCGGCGATCACATGCGTCGCCTCGCCCGCGGCAAAGAGATTGCGCGCCAGGCTGCCGACCGCCTGCGGGGTGGAACGCTCGCCCATCCCCACCAGCACCACGCCCTTGCCCACCGGCATCACGTCGCCGCCCTCGAGGCTGCAATGCGCGCCGATATTGTCGGGCGAGACGAAGGGCACGCCGGCGTCGCGGAAGCGCGGATGGAAACGATAGATCGCCTCCACATTGGCGGCCTCCGGCCGGCGCGCCGGCCAGAACATCGGCCCGACCGAGACCGAGCGATAGATCCAGCACGAGGAATCGCGGGTGAAGAGCTGGTTCGGCAGCGGCGGCAGCACGAAATCCTGCGGCAGCAGGGTCTGCCCGAACAGGCCCGGCGGCGCGAAGGGCAGCTCGGCCCGGGTCACCCCGCCGATCAGCCGCGTCGCCAGCTCGGCCGCCGGCAGCGCGCCGAGCCAGCCGCGCAGCTCGGGCGCCAGATCATAGCCCACCATGCCGGGATCGACCCGATGCGCCAGCAGCCAGTCACGCGCTTCGGCCTGGTCCAGCGTCTCGGCGAGCAGATCGCCGAACAGATGCACCATCACCCCGCGTTCGCGCAGCGTGTCGACCAGCACGTCATGCTCCTGCCGGGCCCGTTTCACCCAGATCACGTCGTCGAACAGCAGGTCGTGGCAATTGTCCGGCGTCAGCCGGCGCAGGCTCAGGTCGGGACGATGCACGATCACCTCGCGCAGCTTCCCCACCTCGGAATGGACACCGAGGTCACTCATGGTCTTTTCCTCCCTTACAGCGCGCTGACGGCGCCGATCCACATCTCATAGGCCGCGTAGAGGCCGACGAGCACCAGCGCCACGGCGAGGATCGCCTCGATCGCGGTGAAGCTGCGTTCCTGCCGTTCCTTGCGGGCCCAGATGTAGAACACCACACCCGGCGCATAGAGAACGGCGCACATGAACAGATAGGACAGCCCCGCCGCATAGACGAGCCAGATCCCGTAGACCGTCGCCAGAAGCCCGACCAGCATCGGCCCGATCCGGTTCTCGCCCGCGGCATAGTTCTCGCCGGTGAGGGCAAGTTTCGCCGCATAGGCGCCCGAGAAGATATAGGGCACGAGGATCATGCTCGAGGCGATGGAGAACAGCGCCTGATAGGTGCTCTGCGCAAAGAGGGTGATGATCAGGAACAGCTGCACCAGCACATTCGTCACCAGCAGCGAGGTGACCGGCACCTTGCGGTCGTTCTCCTTCGCGAAGAAGCGCGGCATCGTGCCGTCCTTGCCTGCGACATGGGGCACCTCGGCGGCGAGCATCGTCCAGCTCAGATAGGCGCCGAGCACCGAGACCACCAGCGCGAGGTTGATCATCACCGCGCCCCAGGGGCCGACGACGGCCGCCATCACCCCGGCCATCGACGGGTTCTTCATCTGCCCGAGCTCTGCCTGGCTGATGATGCCAAGCGACAGCAGCGACACCAGCGCATAGAGGATGATGCAGGTCAGGAAGCCGAGGACGGTGGCGCGGGCGATGTCGCGCCGCTCAGCCGCACGGGCGGAATAGACACTCGCCCCCTCGATGCCGATGAACACCCACAGCGTGACGAGCATCGTGCTCTTCACCTGGTCCATCACCGTGCCGAGGCTGGCGTTGCCCTTGCCGGAGAAGTCGGCAGAGAAGACATCGACCTTGAAGGCGAGCGCCACGACGAGGACGAACAGCACGATCGGCGCGATCTTCGCCACCGTCACCACGGTGTTGACCACCGCGGCCTGTTTCACCCCGCCCAGAATCAGGAAATGCACGGCCCAGACCAGCACCGAGGCGCCCAGCACCGCCTGCCAGGTGTTGCCGTCGCCGAACGCCGGAAAGAAGTAGGACAGCGCGCTGAACACCACGACGGCATAGGAGACGTTGCCGACCCAGGCACTGATCCAGTAGCCCCAGGCGCTGTTGAAGCCGATGAACGGGCCGAAACCGGCCTTGGCATAGGCATAGGGCCCGGCGTCGAGCTCCGGCTTGCGCATGGCCAGCGACTCATAGACGAAGACAAGGGCGAGCATCCCCACCGCGGTGATGCCCCAGCCGATCAGGATCGCCAGAGGCCCCGCCCCCGCGGCCATGTTCTGCGGCAGGCTGAACACGCCCGAGCCCACCATCGAGCCGATCACCAGTGCCGCCAGTGCCCCAAGGCGAAGCTTGTCGCCGGTTCCCGGTGATTTGTCCGAGACAGTCATATCGCTCATGAAATTTCCTCCACATTCAACTCTCCCCAAAAGGGAAAAGTTGTCCGCCCCTCTCCCTCACGGAGAAGGTCGTTCAATTTCAATATTATACCGGAACTTCGCAGAAAAAAGAAGCGCAATCGGAACAGCCGGACCCGACGAAACCCTGCGCCGGGCCATCCGCCGACAGGATGCGCATACCCCGCCCTGCCGGCTTACCCCACGCGGAGTAAGCCGGCAGCTTATGGCCAATATAAGGAAGAGCCGATGGAGCGCCTGGCATCTGCCCGGACCACCCCCTTCCCCGGAAAGACCCGGACCGAAGGGGAGGGCCCGGGCCTCGGGTGGCAACCTTTGGCAACGTGAATCTGGGCCTCGGCCATAATTTTTACCGGAAGTCGGAACTCAACAGAATGTCGGATGTGAACTGTACGATTACGCCAAAAGCCAACACCAATGCCGCGGGCGGCACGGTCAACGGAAACCACATCGAGCTTCAGACGCCCAGCGTCGTCGCCCTGCACATGGGGCCCGAGGCGGTGGCGCGATTCGAGCGCGTCGGCGACGATCTGGTTCTCGAGCTCCAGGACGGCACCCGCATCATCATCGACAATTTCTTCGTCGTGGCCGATGACGCGCGCAGCGACATCGTTTTCGTCGATGATGCCGGCGTCACCTGGTGGGGCCAGTATGGCAGCAGCTGGACCGGCTTCGACATCGCCGAGATCACCGAAACGACGGTGGTCCCGGTCGCCTTGCTCGGCGCGATCGGCACTCTGGCGGGGGCCGCGCTGATCATCGGCTCGGGCGGCAGCGATTCACATCCGGCCGACACCACGCCGCCCGAGATCACCGTCGAGGCGCCGGCCCTGAAGAACGACGCCACGCCGACGATCACCGGCACCACCGACGCGGCACCCGGCAGCACCGTCACCCTCGTGGTGACCGGCTCGGACGGGGCGACTCAGACCCTCACCACGACGGTGCAGCCGGACGGCAGCTATACCGTCGACGTCCCCGCAAATCTCGCCGAGGGGGACTATACCGTCACCGCCTCGGTCAAGGACCCGGCCGGCAACACCGGCTCGGCCGATGATACCGGCGTGATCGACACCGTCGCCCCCGAGATCAGCGTCGACGCGCCCGAGCTGAGCACCGACGCCACGCCGACGATCACCGGCAGCACCGATGCAGCGCCGGGCAGCACCGTGACCCTCGTGGTCACCGGCTCGGACCACGTCAGCCAGACCTTCACCACCACCGTCGGCACCGATGGCAGCTATACCGTCGACGTCCCCGCAAATCTCGCCGAGGGGGACTATACCGTCACCGCCTCGGTCAAGGACCCGGCCGGCAACACCGGCTCGGCCGATGATACCGGCGTGATCGACACCGTCGCCCCCGAGATCAGCGTCGACGCGCCCGAGCTGAGCAATGACGCCACGCCGACGATCACCGGCAGCACCGATGCGGCACCGGGCAGCACCGTGACCCTCGTGGTGACCGGCTCGGACCACGTCAGCCAGACCTTCACCACCACCGTCGGCACCGACGGCAGCTACAGCGTCGATGTCCCCGCCGATCTCGCCGAGGGCGGCTATACCGTCACCGCTTCGGTCACCGACCCGGCCGGCAACACCGGCAGCGCCGATGATACCGGCGTGATCGACACCGTCGCGCCCGAGATCAGCGTCGACGCGCCCGAGCTGAGCAATGACCCGACGCCGACGATCACCGGCAGCACCGATGCAGCGCCGGGCAGCACCGTGACCCTCGTGGTCACCGGCTCGGACCACGTCAGCCAGACCTTCACCACCACCGTCGGCACCGATGGCAGCTACAGCGTCGACGTCCCCGCCGATCTCGCCGAGGGCGGCTATACCGTCACCGCCTCGGTCACCGACCCGGCCGGCAACACCGGCAGCGCCGATGATACCGGCGTGATCGACACCGTCGCCCCCGAGATCAGCGTCGATGCGCCGGCGCTGAGCAATGACCCGACGCCGACGATCACCGGCAGCACCGATGCGGCGCCCGGAAGCACCGTGACCCTCGTGGTCACCGGCTCGGACCATGTCAGCCAGACCTTCACCACCACCGTCGGCACCGACGGCAGCTACAGCGTCGACGTCCCCGCCGATCTCGCCGAGGGCGGCTACAGCGTCGAGGCCTCGGTCACCGATCCGGCCGGCAACACCGGCTCGGCCGATGATACCGGCGTGATCGACACCGTCGCCCCCGAGATCAGCGTCGATGCTCCGGCGCTGAGCAATGACCCGACACCGACGATCACCGGCAGCACCGATGCGGCACCGGGCAGCACCGTGACCCTCGTGGTCACCGGCTCGGACCACGTCAGCCAGACCTTCACCACCACCGTCGGCACCGACGGCAGCTATACCGTCGACG